>JACDDL010000225.1 GCA_013817045.1 Actinomycetota bacterium
TGGTCGGGCTGCCGGAGATACAGGACGCGCGCCGGCGCCTCGACGGAATAGCCGTAAACACCCCCTTGGACCGCTCCCGTGCTCTGTCCGAGTACGCGGGCGGCCCGGTTCTCATCAAGTGCGAGAATCTTCAACGAACGGGGTCGTTCAAGATCCGCGGCGCATACAACCGGGTCGCGCTCCTCAGTCCGGAGCAGCGACAGGACGGTGTGGTCGCGGCGTCGGCGGGAAACCACGCCCAGGGTGTGGCGCTGGCGGCGTCTCTCCTGGGGTGTCCGGCGACGGTGTTCATGCCCAAATTCGCAACGCTGGTGAAGGTCGATGCGACTCGGCGCTACGGCGCCGAGGTGGTGCTGAAGGGCAAGGACTTCGGCGCCGCCAACGCCACAGCGGTTGCCCATGCGCTCGAGCGAGAGCTCGTCTTCGTGCCTCCCTACGAGCACAGGGACATCATCGCCGGGCAGGGGACGCTGGGTCTCGAGATCGCCCAGAGCCTCGACGACATCGGCACCGTGGTCGTCCCCGTCGGAGGCGGCGGGTTGATCTCCGGGGTGGCGGCGGCCCTGCGCGCAACCGCACCCTCGGTCCGTATCGTGGGGGTGCAGGCGGCCGGCGCTGCGTCCTTCCCCCCGTCCCTCGCCGCCGGCGCGCCGGTGGCCCTCGAGCGTGTGTCGACGATCGCCGACGGCATCGCCGCGAACTGTCCCGGAGAGCTCACCTTCGAGCACGTCCAGGCCCTGGTGGACGACGTCGTGACCGTGAGTGACGACGCAATGGCGGAGGCCCTCGTCCTCGCCGCCGAACGCATGAAGCTGGTGCTCGAGCCGGCGGGTGCTGCCGGGGTGGCCGCAATTCTGGAGGGCGTCGGCAACCTGCGGCCGCCCGTTGTCGTGCTGCTCTCGGGGGGGAACATCGATCCACTGCTTCTCCTGGGGGTCGTCCGGTTCGGGCTGAGCGCTTCCGGCCGCTACTTCGCCCTCCGCACCCACATCGCCGACCGGCCGGGGGAGCTTCATCGCCTGTTGGGGATGCTGGCGGAGCTCGGAGTGAACATCGTGGGGGTCGAGCACCACCGTGAGGGTGTGGCGGTCCATCTCGGTGAGGTCGAGGTCACCCTCCAGCTGGAAACCAGGGGAAAAGCCCACATCGAACTGGTAGCGACTCGCCTCGCCTCCGAAGGCTACGGAGTAGAGCAATTGTGATTGTCGCGGGGTCGGCTTCTCTTTTGTAGGAGTTAGGTGTCGGTGCGCGGCGAGGCGGCGATGCCTGCTCCTGCGGCAACGATGCCCACCAGGGCGGCTGCGGCGACGAGTGTGATCCCCAGGGCCGGCCTCGCCTGCCCCACGATGTCCATGCGCCGGGACAGCCCCGATCCGAGGTCGCCGATCGCTCTGAAATCGGCGAACGTGATCCCGCCCATCACCATGGCGGCAAGCAACGCGATCCATGCGTAGAGGCTGCGCCGCCGGACGATCAACAATCCGGCCGTCAGGATCATGACCACTCCTGCGCCGATCACCCACCAGCCGTCGCCCGCTTCGAGCCCGGAGAAAGGTTGGCTCGCCTTGACTCCCTCCAGGTCCATGTTGCGAAAGACCGGCCTTACCTTCGGAGGAGGCGTGATCGTTACCCAGTCGAGCAACGATCCCACGGCCGCGGCGGCGCCCGACGCCATGAGGGCCCCGCCCGCCACCGAGCGCACCCGGTCGAAGAAATCAACACCCGAGTAGGCGTCGGTTGCGATGTGACCACGGCGCGATTCGGCCTCTGACATTGACGGTTAGCCTACAACCCGTGACCACCAAGACACGCTCTCTGTTGGCCCTCCACGCCCATCCCGACGATGAGTCATCGAAGGGCGCAGGCACGATGGCCCGCTATGCAGCCGAGGGGGCCAGGGTGATCCTGGTGTGCGCGACGGGAGGCGAAGAGGGCGAGATCATCAACCCGCGCATGGACCGGCCCGGCATCAAAGATCAACTGCCCGACCTGCGCAAGGCGGAGCTCGAAACTGCGTGCGACATCCTCGGGGTCGATCGCATCTACATGCTCGATTACCGGGACTCCGGCATGCCCGACACCGAGTCCAACAAACGCCCCGAAGCCTTCGCCAACGTCGACCCCGACGAAGTGGTGGCTCGATTGGTGGAGATCATCCGTCAGGAGAGGCCCGAGATCGTCCTGGGGTACGACGATTCACCCGGTTATCCCCACCCCGATCATCTGAGGGTGCACGAGCTCGGCACACGCGCCTATTACGAGGCCGGGGACCCGGACAGGTTTCCCGAGGCCGGCGCGCCGTGGTCTCCATCGAAGCTCTACTACTTCTCCCCGTTCTCGAGGCGCCGTTTGCAGATCCTCAACGATGCGGCTCAGGCCGAAGGGATCGAGAGCCCATTCGACGAGAGGCTGAAGCAGTGGCTCGAGGAGGAGTGGGACGATCCCGAGATCACCGCCCAGGTGGATGTCTCTGACTACATCGAGCTTCGGAGCAAGGCGCTCCTGGCCCACGCAACCCAGATAGATCCCGACGGCTTCTGGTTCGCCATCCCCGACGAGCTGGTGAAGAAGGTCTATCCCTGGGAGGACTACACGCTGGTGCACTCCACCGTCGAGACGGCCTCGCCCGAAGAAGACCTGTTCGAGGGCCTCTAAGTCAGGCGGAGAGGGGGGCTTCCTGCTGCGCCTCTCTCAGCACCTGGAGGATCTCGTCGCCCATGAGCTCCTCGCGCTCCAAAAGAGCGTCCCGAAGCGCCTCCACAAGCGTGCGATTCTGCTCCAGCAGGTAAGCGACTTTGTCCTTCTGCTCCTTCAGGATCGTCTCGACTTCCTGCTTCGCCCGGTCGTCGGTCAGCACTTTTGCGACGATGTTCGGCGACGAGTGTCCTCCGTTGCCAACTGCGTCGAAGGACACAAGTGACGACCCCATCCCGAAAGAACCAACCATCTGCGCAACCAGCGTCGTCGCCGCCGTGAGGTCCGAGGATGGACCGGTGCCCGACTCACCAAAGAAAAGCTCCTCGGCGGCCATCCCGGCGAGCGCGATGTTTACCGTGCTCTGCAGCTCTGACTTCGTCTTGGTGAAGCGCTCTTCGAGATCGGAGTGGGCGAGGAGCCCGAGTGCGTGCCGCCGCTTGATTATGGACAGAACTTCGAGCTTGCGGTCTTTGGCGCACAGATAGGCAGCCGTTGCATGGCCGGCCTCATGGGTTGCGATCAGCCTGCGCTCGTTCTCGGTGTAGGCGACGGGTTGAGCAAGCCCTATCTCCTCGGAAAGGCGCGCTCGCTGAACGTCTCTCCAGGTGAGCTCCCGCCGGCCATCCCGGATCGCCCACACCAGGGCCTCGTCGAGCACGTGCTCGAGCATTGCGGGGGAGTATCCGAGCGTCATCGAGGCGAACTCCTCACGCAGGTCTTCGCGATCCATCTCCGGGTTGTAGGCGCGCCGCCCGAGGAAGTAGTCGATCAGCTCCCTGCGGCCCCGCCGCGACGGGAGATCGAAGTACAACGTGCGGTCGAAGCGCCCCGGTCGCAACAGCGCCGCATCGAGCGCTTCGGCGCGGTTGGTCGCCCCCACGATCAGGACGTTGCTGTAATCCGGCGCCGACTTCTTGAGCTGCCGGTGCGCAGGGAGATAGAGGTTCGCGGCATCGATGAGCCGGTTCTTCATCCGGGTGCCCCGAGGCGGAGTGTCGAACGACTGGAGCTGAACCAACAGCTCGTTGACCATTCCCTCCGAGCCGGGGCTCACCATGCGCGTCACCGAGGTTGCCGACGACGGAATGCCGGTGAAGGCTTCGGTCCCGCCGCGCGATCCTCCGACTGCATCGATCTCCTCGATGAAGCCGATCGCTCCGCCATGCTGGCGTGCGGCCTTTCTCAGGGCCTTGAAGAAGGCCCGGATCCTCATGGCGGTCATTCCGTGCCACATGCTCTGGAAAGTGGGCGCCGAGACGAAGTAGAAAGGAACTCCGGCCTCTGCCGCCATTGCCTTCGCCAGGTGGGTCTTTCCGGTGCCGGGCCTGCCCTCGAACAGGATCCCGCGCCGGGGGTTGCCTCCCAGCTCTTCACGAAAGCTCTTGTAGGTGAGGAATATCTGCAGGGTGCGTGTCACCTCTTCGAGCACGCCGTCGATCCCGCGCACATCGGAGAAGCCGATGCCGATCTCTTCGGGGCTGAAGCGAACGCCGGGTGAGCGGCCGTTGGCCAGCGGCAGGAGGATGACGCTGCCCATCATCAAGATGAGCACCACCGGGAACAGCCACAGCATCGCATCGGCGCCCAGAGCCGGCCAACCGAAGGTCACGGGGTTCCCCTCGAAGATGCGCTTGAGAAGATAGGCGAGCACCACGGAGCAGATCCCGGCGACGAACCACAGGCGGCGCCTGCGATGTCGCTCGGTGATGCCCCTGACGCTGGCCTTGTGCCCGTCGGCCACCGCCCGCCAGGCGGCCCCGTGGCCGGCCACCGCCGCGCTCGTCCCGCTCTTTTCCATCGGATCCACCCCCCTTGCCTTCACAGTCCCAACTGGAAGGAGTTACCACTATGCCACACCCACCCGGGTATCGAGCCGGCCCCCCGG
>JACDDL010000226.1 GCA_013817045.1 Actinomycetota bacterium
GCTGCTCCTCGGCGCGCCGAAGTGGATGCTCCGCGTGATCCTGTCGCCGCCGCGGTTGATGGCGGCCGTGCAAAAGCTGAGCAAGCCCTTCATAGCCCTGCTGCTCTTCAATGGTTTGATCGCCCTCACACACTGGCCCGCACTGGTCAACGCGTCGCTGCGATCCCAGCCCTTGCACTTAGGCGTGCACGTGGCCCTCTTCGGCGCCGCCCTGTTGATGTGGACGCCGGTGGTCGGGCCGTTGCCCGAGCTCTCTCGTCTGTCGGATCCCGCCAAGCTCCTCTATCTCTTCGGCCAGTCGATCCTCCCCACCGTTCCGGCGTCGTTCCTCACCTTCGCCCAGCGGCCCATCTACAGCTTCTACGAGACGGTGCCTCGTCTGTGGGGTCTGCCGGTTCTCACCGATCAACTGCTCGCCGGGTTGATCATGAAGATCGGCGGGGGGTTGTTGCTATGGTCGATCATGGCCGTGGTGTTCTTCAAATGGCATGCACGCGAGCTGTCCGATAGGCCTGATGAAGTCACCTGGGACGACTTCGAGATCGAGCTAAACGCGTTGGGACTTCGTAAATGAGCCACGAAGAGCACAATTCCGAATCCTCGTCCATGATGGACGAGGTACGGATCCGCGTCCCAAAGCCGAATCTTCCGGACGAGATCAGGTTCAATGCGCCGCTTCCCATCCTCATCCCTCTGGCCGCGCTGGCTGCGATTGCCGTTATCGCATTCTTGTTTTCGCGCGTCCTGCTGGCGGTTCCCCGTGAAGCAGCGATTCTCATTGCCATCGTGATGGCGGCGAACATCCTCGGCGGATTCGCCTTCGCCGCCCTGCGGCCCAAGCTCAGCCGTTCACAGCGCATCGAGCTGGCAATGGTCATCGGGTACCCCCTGCTCATCGGAATCGTCATCGCGCAGCTGGGGTTCGGCGCGCCGGCCGAGGAAGCTTCGGCAGAGGCCGGGGGGGCCAGTGCGGTGGAAGGCGATGCCGTGCTGGTGGCCGAGAACCTGGCCTTCGACACAGATGCGATCGACCTCGCCGCAGGCGAGACCCAGACGATCGGGCTGGACAATCAGGACAGCGCACCGCACAACCTTGCGATCTACAAGAACGAGCAGGCCGGGGTGTCTCAAGAGGGTGCGTTGTTCGACGGTGAGGATGTACCCGCCGGCTCGAGCACCGAGTACGAGGTCGATCCTCTGGATGCCGGCAAGATGTATTTCCAGTGCGACCTTCACCCCAGCATGAAGGGGGATGTCGTCGTGGCCGGGGGTGGGCAGGGTGGCTCGGGCAAGAACCAGGACGGCGGCGGTTAGGCCAAGGCCAAGGCCAATACCGCGGTGACCGCCTGGCCCTTCGACCCCGCCCTCTGGCTGTTCGTAGGTTTGTCGAGCGCGGCTTATCTGCGCGCTCAGTCGCAGATCGCCGGTTGGCCGTCGAACCGGCGCGCCTGCTTCCTTGGGGGGATGGCAGCCCTCCTGCTGGCGCTCGCAACGCCCATCGCGACCTACGACGACGTCTTCTTCTGGGTGCACATGGTTCAGCACCTCCTGCTGACGCTCGTGGCTGCGCCGCTGATACTGCTGGGCGCGCCGGTGACCCTTGCGCTGCGGGCGGCGTCACCGCGGTCTCGGGCGAGGATGGTCACCTTCCTGCACTCACGGGTGGTCAGACTTCTCGGACACCCTCTGGTTGCGTGGATAACGTTCGCGCTTGTGATGTGGGTGAGCCATTTCTCTCCACTGTTCAATCTCGCTCTGGAGAACGTCGTCGTCCATGTGGTCGAGCACATGGCATATCTGGTCGCCGGGTTGTTGTTCTGGTGGCCCGTCGTCGGACTCGACCCGGGCGCCAAGCGCCTCGGGCACCCCTTGCGAATCGTCTACCTCGTCACCGCGCTGCCCCAACAGTCGTGGCTTGGCCTCGCCATCTACTCTTCCTCGCAGGTGCTCTACGACCACTACAGGGTGCTGGAGCGCTCCTGGGGCCCGGCGCCTCTCGACGATCAGCGAGCCGCGGGAATCATCATGTGGGTTGGGGGCGACTTCCTCTTCATCGTCGCCCTGGCCTTCGCCATCGGCGCCTGGGCTCGGGAGGAACGCCGGGAGGGCGAGCGCATGGACCGCCGCCTGAAGCACGCCGTCCGCGAGCAGGGATAGCCCGCTGCCGGGCCGCCACCCCGGTTGACATAAAGCCGGTTGACATAAAGATCGCATGTGTCGTTACCTGCAACGAAAGGCCGGGTGATTGTCGGCCGCGATGTCACCGAGTCAAGGGAGCCGGCCGTGACCGATCAGGACAAGATGAACAACAAAGGCGAGGAGCTGAGGGGCAAGGTGAAGGAGGGCGCCGGTCGCGCCACCGACGACCCCGAGCTCGAGCGTCAGGGACGGCGGGACCAGAGCAAGGCCGACGTCAAACAGGCGGGCGAGAAGGTCAAGGACTCGATCAAGGACCTGGGCGGAAAGAAGGACCGCTAAAGGTTTCTCGTGCGCCCGGCCACATCATGGTGTGGTCGACGGCTCGAGTTCCGGTTCTCGGCGCTCGGACCACACCCATCCCGGCCCGGACTGCGCGTTACCGGCGGCCGGGCGCGATGGGCCGGGCCAGGTGGAGAATGAAGAGGTAGTGCTTGCGAACCGTGCCGCCGGGCCGGGTCCCGATCCGCCGGCGAATGTCGTCGTACAATCGCCGGCGCCTTGCCGGTTCCATCGCGCGATGCCCCGAGTAGGTGTCCAACAGGGCCACGTACTCGTCGGCGGTGTACCAGCGGTCCCATAGATACCGGATCACCCTCACGTCGGCGAACAAGCGGGAGGCCTCGATGCCGCCTCCTTCGTCGGCAATCTCATCGGGAGGCGGCGGCGGGACGTCCTCTTCGCCGATCGCGCTGTAGTCATCTTGAACCTCTGCGAAGAAGCGATCGCCGTCACCGGGCAAGACGTGATGCGAGGTGATGATGGCCAGCGCCCCCTCCGCTTTGAGTATTTCGGCGGCCTTCGCATATCGCACACGGGGGTCGAGCCAGTGCCACGAGGTGGCCGCCAGCACCAGGTCGAACGATGAGCCGTCCGGTTCCCAATGTTCGAACGGGGCCATGACGACGTTCACCTCCGGGAAGGCGGCGAGGTTCTTACGAGCGACCGCTGCAAGAGATGCTCCCAACTCGACGCAGACGATCCTGAAGCCGCGCCGGGCGAGCGCGTATGTCGCTTGTCCGGTGCCGCAGCCGATCTCGAGCACACTTGCCTCCGGGCCGAGGCCCGCCAGCGCGGCCACATCGTCGAACAGCCGCTCCGGATAACGGGGCCTGATCGCGTCGTACAGCGGAGCGTTGGTGTCGAAGGTTTTCTTCAAGCGATCCCGGTCGACCTCACTCATTGCGGCTGCGCGCCGAACCCGGCGGCGCCCGGTACGGAATCAGAATGCGATGAGGCGGTCGGCGGCCATGGCCCCGAAGAGCAGCGCCAGGTAGTAGATCGAGTACCGGAACAGGCTCCAGGCGACATCGCGCTCCGGGCGCCGCCACAACCGCACCGCCAGGGCAACAAAGACGCTGTTCAATGCAAGCGCGGCGACCAGATAGATCATCCCCATGCGGCCGACCGCAAAGAACACAAGACAGATGGCGAATAACAGCAGCGAGTAGAGGAGTATGTGCTTGGCGGTCTCGGCGCGCCCGTAGACCACCGGCATCATCGGCACTCCGGCTGCGGCGTACTCTTTTTCGTAGCGCATCGCCAGCGCCCAGAAGTGGGGCGGAGTCCAGTAGAAGATGATCGCGAACAGAGCAAGTGCGGGAAGGTCGATCCGTCCGGTCACCGCGCTCCAGCCCACCAACGCGGGCATTGCACCTGCCGCGCCCCCAATCACGATGTTCTGCGGCGTCGATCGCTTCAGGCCGATGGTGTAGACGAAGACATAGAACAGCAGGGCCGCGGTTGCCAGGACGGCCGATATCGGGTTGACCGTCAGGTAGAGGAACACAAATGCTGCCACCCCCAGTGCAACCCCGAAGACAAGGGCGTTGCGGGGCGCGACCTTGTGCGACGGGAGCGGCCGCTTCCTGGTCCGGGCCATTACCTGATCGATGTCGCGATCGACGTAGCAGTTGATGGCGTTTGCGCCGCCCGCCGAGAGGGCGCCTCCGATCAGCGTTGCGAGGATGAGCCACAGAGAGGGCCACCCGTCGGCGGCCACGATCATCGGCGGGACCGTTGTGATCAGGAGAAGCTCGATTATGCGCGGCTTGGTCAAAGCAAAGTAAGCGGCCGCACGCTCGCGTGCGGTTACAGCTTCATGCCCATGTCTCGGGCCGGCGCCGTGTGGCAGTGGTTCGACAAGGGCGCCATGGGTCGCGTGTCCGGCGGTGCGTCCCATCAATCAATCCCCGCACAGGAGGCGCAAGGCGCCGGAGACATGGCTTTCGTCATTCAGTAGCCGTTCTGAACGCCGGCTGCCGCCTGCCCGCCGGCTCCGCGGTCTCTGCCCTCTGCAAGGAGGGGTGCAAGGCAACGGAGATCCCCACCAGGCCGCCGAACAGCAGAGCCCC
>JACDDL010000227.1 GCA_013817045.1 Actinomycetota bacterium
ACCAGCATGGATCATTGTTGAGGAGAGGGCGATCCTTAGCTGATGTCTCCGCTAAGCGACGATTCGGACGGATCAAAGCTAGCCGGATAGTCGTCCGCTCAAATCGCTAGACAAGCGAATAGGTCGCAGCGATAACTAAGGATGGCTCGTGTCGCCCCTTTCGTTCGAATCCTGCCGGGGGGCACTTGCTACACCCGAGACCATCCCCATCACGATGATTTTTCCTTTGTAGCATCGTCTCTTTCAGAGGCATGCCTTCGGGTAAGGAGTTGCTCGGATGGGCAGGCTGATCAGTACGACGACGGGGGCGGTCGACGGGCTCGTCGACGTCGGTGAGTGGTACGTGGCCGAAGGCGAGCACGACACGGTCGCGCGCGCACAGTTCGCCGAGGTCGCCGGAATGGTTATGGGTCGTCCGACCTATGAAGGTCTCATGGCATTCTGGACCCAACAGACCGGCGAATGGGCCAACATACTCAACCCGCTGCCGAAGTTCGTGGCGTCCTGACAACAGATCGAACCGCTCGGATGGAACGCCACTCTGATCAAGGGGGACCCGACCGACGGGATCGCACAACTCAAGCACGAGCACGACCGCGACCTGATCTTGATCGGTTGCGGTGAGCTCGCGCGTCAGCTGCTAGGGAAAGGCCTCGTGGACGAACTGCGTTTCTGGGTCCATCCCGCGATCTGGGGTGAGGGAACGCGACCTTATAGTGGCGAGAAGGTGCGCATGCGACTGCTCGATGCCACGACGTACGACTCGGGCGTGATGCTGGTGCGCTATGAACCTCTGTCGTCGTAAGTGACGTGAGCTCGGCCGATAGATTTGACTCTAATGAAGAGTTACGTTGCGTTGCTACGCGGCATCGGACCAAGTAACCCGAATATGCGCAATGACAGGTTGCGAGCAGTGTTCGAGGATCTTGGCTTCAGCAACGTCCGCGCGGTTATCTCGAGCGGCAACGCTTGTTTGATAGCAGCTCCTCCGCCGTAAGAGCGATGGAATCGGAAGTGGAGGCAGCGCTGCCGACGCAGTTGGGTTTCACGAGTACCACCATCATCAGGAGCAGGCGACAGATTATGGCTCTAGTTGATCGCGATCCTTTCAGGGTGTCGAGCACTCGGATAAGACGAATCTGAATGTGACGTTCTTGAAGAAGAAGCCGCGAACGGAAATGCCATTACCCTATAAGCCTAAGATCGCGATTACACGATCGTCGGCATGTACGACCGAGATATCTACAGCGTCATCGACCTCACCAGCACCAGGACGCCTGATCTGATGCCGTGGCTGGAAAGGGAGTTCGGCAAAGAGATCACGACTCGGACATACAAGACGGTCGGCCGAATCCTGAAAAGGCTGAAAGAAGCAGACTATAAGTAACTGGGAGAGTGGGGTGTGGCTCCTGCAGGTAAGGTTAATCTGCAGTCCTCACCAAGCGAAACGCCGTGTGTGCTTGCGGTAGTTCTCGTGGCCGCCCTTCGCCTTGGTCACGTTGTCGCGCTTGATCCCCTTGAGGTTGGCACTGTCGAGGATCTCCTGGCTCACGAGAGCCTCGTGCGTCGGCTCTTCTGACCACACCCACTTCTCGGGCGGATTGAGGCGGCCTCCGCGCTTGCGTTGCCGTCTGTTCCACACCATGAAGCCCGAATACTTCGGGTTGTGCAGGATTTCCCAAACGCTCGAACGCCCCCACATCCCGGTGCGCCGCTTGGGGTCAGGAGACAGCGGCGGAGGATACGCATCAAGGTTCCCGTTCAGCTTCTCCAAGATCGCAGTGATGGTGAGCCGGTTCACGACGTCGTCGTGAAGGATCATCTTGACGACCGGATCGGGCACCAGCACCTTGACCTTTATTCCCTATGCTGCCTTGTGCGGGTTGGGGTGCTCCAGCTCTGCGAACCGGTACCCATACAGAGGCTTGCCCCCTGCGTGCCGGCCCTGCTTGGCCGCGGTCTCGACGCCCTGGCGCGCGACTTCTCCTTCAGCTCATGGAGGTAGCCGCGCTCGAGTCCCGCGTTGACGTGACGCAGCACGATCGACCCGAATGACTCCTCGAAAGGCTCGTCGATCGCCCACAGCCGCACATCGTCGTCGGCAAGCTGTTCCTCCACCCGGAAGGTGACCGACGGGTTGCGCGACAAACGGTTGATCGACTCACACACGACCGCCCCGAAGTTGTCCGAGGAAGCTTCTTCGATGAGATCGCCAAGTCCTCCGGCTCTCGGTATGGGTATGTCGAATCCCAGCAGTCCCTACCCGTGCCGCGTCCTTCGAGGCTCATCGCTCCCGACTCGACGTCATAGAAATGCGCGACGATGCGTCCTTCCGCTTGTGCTACCGCGTGCTCGCAGCTCGCGAGCTGACGCGGCAATGACAGGGTTGGGTCCTGGTTGTCCTCGGTCGAGACACGACCATAGAAGGCGAAGTGCGTGGGACCATTCGGCGGACAGACATCAGAAAAGAAACTGGATAGATCGCACCGTTCGTAGCGAGGGCGACAGACTCAGCTCGCCGGATGGATCTTCTCGAATGTGTTGATCAAGCGCGCTCCCGCCTTGCGTGCCGTTTTTAGGTCTTGGTCGGCGACGCTCTCGCCCAGGACGAGGAGGGCGGCGTCGACACGGGTGGTATCGACCGCGCTCAGACCGTGCTCGACTCGTCCGCGGATCCAGTCGAGGACTGCCCCATCTCCGGTCACGGCCTCCAGATCACCGTCTCGTGCGTCCACAACCACCTGCCGGCCCCAGAGTGCGGCACGCCCAAGATCGATTTCGAGCGGCTTCCGGTATCGCAGTTTGAGATCCAAGGCGGTCTGGGCGACGTCGATCGCCGCGGTCCCCGCCTTTGCCTGGTCGTGTGAGCGAACCGAGGTCACAAGGGCCTCGATGGCTCGGTTTCCCTCGCGCATGAGCCACCGCGACACCGCCTGCTGTTTGTAGCTCTCCCAGATGACGCGAGCTCGCTTTGCGTCCAGCCTTGCCCTTCGCCACTCTCGACGCTGAGATGAGTGGAAGAGTCGCTCTGACGTCAAGGACAACGCGTCCAGCTCGCTGGGCTCCGGTTCCTCAGTCGAGTCCGCTGGCACACCGAGAGCCATCGCCTCGACGTCCCCCTCGTGGGCAGAGTAGAACTCCCCGTAACCCGGAGCAAAGATCTTGTCGCTATAGCTTCCGTCGTCGTGAAGCTCCCGACCAACGATCGCTCCCTCTACCGGGCCAGTCGGTCCGGCGACCGTCTTGGCCACCGTCTTGATCTCGACCTCCTCAAAGGCCACCGCAGGTATGTTCTCGGGCCTGTGCACATCTCCGATACGAGGGACGTCTGGCATGATCATTGCCGGAGGACCGTCCCGTCCCGCAAGCCAGGTGCCTTCGGTCGAAAACACTGAGCCGTCCCTGTATTCGTGGACTTCCTCGCCGAAGTACCAAACAGAGCCATCGTCCGCCTGAGCGTAGAAGTCGAGCGCAGCTTCCTGGATGCGACCATCGAGATAGGCGATGTATTGGGAGACGCGCGTCTCGACCGTCTCACTCTGGGTCCACTCGATGAGCCTCGTTTCGGGCAAGAGAGTGGTCTCAGTGTGGAACGGCTTCCCGTCGACCCTTCCGCTCAGGATCGCCGAGCGAAGGTCGCTGATCGGAAAGAGCGGATTCGTGATTTCAGTCGGGGTGGAGAACGTCGGCGTGGCGATGTCGACACGCTCGCTCGCTCGCGCCACCGGCAAATCGCCCAGACCCGCCGCTTCGAGTCGCGCCCGTGTCGGCTGCGGAAGAGAAGGCGGCAGCGAAGAGGCCCCGTAACTCTCTCGACCCCCGCCTCCGCCGTCGCAGCCCGCAACGACCAGCGTCGCAGCAAGTCCGAAGGCAGCAAAAGTTACTCCTCGACGCAGGCCGCCAGACCTGCGGGAACCACAACGTTTGAGCGCTTCGCGTACGCCCGCGTGGGTCACCCGGCATCCAGCCCTAGGGATTCGGTGTGCCGAGTGGGCCGGTCCCCGCCGTGGGAGGCGCGGTGTCCATCTTGACCAGTTCCTCTCGACCGCCGCCGCCCGAGATGCCCAGTGCGAGCACCAGGCCGACGCCCTTGGCGTAGAGCTTGTACTCCAACACGTCGGGCTCGATCGTGATGGTGTCCTTGGTCAGCAGCACGTTTTCAAAGTGACCCAATGGGACATCTGCCATCTCGTCGGTGCTGAGGATCTCGCCGTTGTCCTCCGCCTCGCCCTTGTAGTACTCCTGGCGATACGCAAGTCCCGGCTGAGGATCGGCGGGCATGATGATTCCCGGGAGCGCACCGTCGACGCCGGCCTCGAACGAGCCCTTCTTGGTCTTGAGCTTCCCGCCCTCGAACTCGGCGGTGTTCTCGCCCATGTACCACACGTTGCCCTCGGAGTCCTGAGCGTACCAGTCGAAGGTGTCCTCGATGAGCTCGCCGTTCTTGGTGACGGTATCGCGTACGACGCGGGCGGTGATGCCGTTGGCGATCTTCTTCGTCTTCTCAGTGACGATGACGACGACCTTGAGCTTCTTGCCTTCC
>JACDDL010000053.1 GCA_013817045.1 Actinomycetota bacterium
TTCTTTGCGGATCCCTGTGATGAACGGGACTTCGAGCGCGGTGTAGCGACGAGCCTCGGTGGCGCGCAGCCGGCGGATGAGCTCGACGATGCGATCGAGCGAATCGGCCTCGAAGGTGAGGATCCACTCGTAGTCGCCCAACCCGAATGCGCTGGTTGTGTTGGCGAGGACATCGGGGTATTCGCGCCCGCCACCGCCGTGCTCGCGCAGTAGTCCGGCGCGCGTGGACGGCTCGAGAAGGTACCACTCCGGTGTGCGCACGAAGGGGTAGACGCTCACATACTTTTTCGGGCTCTTGCCCTGAACGAAGGCAGGTTGATGGTCCTTGGAGAACTCCGCAGGGCGGACGAGTCCGAGAAAGGCGTGAGTTTGCACGAGGGCGCGCCCCAGCATGGTCCTTCTGAACTCGATCAGGAGCTTCTGGTGGTCGTCGGCAGACTGCGCGATCCACCAGAACATCAGATCGGCGTCGGCCTTGAAAGCGGCGGTGGAGTAGGCGCCGCGAACCTCCACGCGGTCGCTCCAGGCGCCGAGTAGCTCGGCGACCTCCTTGGTGGCGACCTCCTGTTCGACGCCCTCGAGGCGATTCGGGCCAAGCTCGAAAACGGGATAGGAGGCAAAGACAAGGCTGTCGCTCATGTGGTTCCTTTCGATGTCATGAAAGGGCAGCCTAAAGGGCGTTTTGGCGGGGCCGGGTCACGGGGCCAGGGCATCGAGAACCCGGCGAGCCGCCACCTCTGCGCCGGCCACGCAGTCGGGTATCCCCGAGCCCCTGTATGCCGCGCCGGCCAGAGCAAGCCGTGGGTGACCCTCCAGCGCCCGCTCGATCCTGGCGACCCTGGCTGGGTGCCCCACCCTGTACTGGGGAAGGGAGTCCTCCCAGCGCGTCACCTGCGCCAGCCTCGGTGGAGCGGTCGGGCGCAGGGCGTCGCCGAGCTCGCGTTCGAGCAGGGCCGCCAACCCGTCGTCGTCGAGGCTGAGTGCCGGGTCGATCCCGGCGCGTCCGACAAAGGCGCGCAGGACGATCCCGCCGTCGGCCGGGGCCGACGCAGACCATTTGACCGAGTACCAGGTACATGCGGCCAGCGCCCTCCCCTCCGAGCTGGGAACGAGGAAGCCGCTGCCGTGGGGGGGAAGGGCGCAGCTCGCCGGGGGGTAGACGAAAGTGGCCACCGCAGTGGAAGCGAACGGAATGCTCTCGAGCTCGCGGCTCGCATCGCCGGACAGGTTCAGGAGCACCCGGGCCGCCCGGGGCGCGGGAAGGCACACCACGACCCCATCCGCATCCAGTGGACCGTTCCCCTGCAGGTCGAGAGTGAAGCCCTCCCTGCGGGAGCTCACCCGGGTCACCGGCGCGCCGGTTCGGATGCATCCGGGGCCCAGCCGGCCACGGAGGCTGCGGGCCAGGACGTCGACCAGGCGCTCCATCCCGCCTCTGGGAGCCAGGAAGGGCGGCGGTTCGCCGGAGAGCTCCCCGGAGCGCCGCCCGCGGCGGATCCCCAGCAGGATGCTCCTGTGGGATCGCGCAAGCCCGTCCACCTTGGCGTCCGCAGCCTGGAGGCTCATGTCGTCGGTGTGGCCGGCGCGCCGACCCGCCATGAGTGGATCCACGAGCCGATCGAGCACCTCGCGCCCGAAGCGGCGCCGGACCAGAGCCTCTACCGACACGTCACCCCCCTTCAGCGGGCCCGGAACCAGCACCTCCGCGGCGGCCCTCAGGGCTCCGGTGGGTGACAACAGCCCCGCCCGGAGCGCCTGGACGGGCCATGCGGGAAGCCCGAGGACCACCCCAGGGGGCAACCGCCGCAGCCTGCCTCCGCTCCAGATGTAGGCCCCGAAGACGTCCGGGGAGATGAGGTCCTCCTTCAGGCCGACCGACGAGCAGAGTGATACGACCGCGTCTCCGGCGAGGAAGGCGTCGGGGCCCGCTTCGACCGGGACGCCGTCGAGATGGTCGGTTCTGATGACACCTCCGAGCCGGTCGCGCGCCTCGAGCAGGATCACCTCGCTACCCGCCTGAGCCAGGGCCCAGGCGGCCGTCAGTCCGGTGACGCCACCCCCCACGACCGCGACCGTGGGCATCAGCGCTCGGGCTCCGCCCCGCCCTCCCCCAGGGCCCGTCGCACGACGGTCGCCAGCACATCGAGGAAGACGGGGTCGTCGTTGGGCGCCCGGGTGCGGGCGAAGGGGACGCCCAGCTTTTCGGCCCGGGCGCTGCACTCGATGTCGACGTCGTAGAGGATCTCGAGGTGGTCGGCGACAAATCCGCAGGGGCAGATCACGATGCCGGTTGCACCGGCCGAGTGTGCGTCGTCCATGACGTCGAGCACGTCGGGACCGATCCACGGTTCGGCCGTCCGCCCCGCGCTCTGCCACCCAATCATCCAGTTGTCCAAGCGCGCCTTCCGTGCGACCGCCTCGGCGGTTTGGGCCAGCTGCTCGGGATAGGGGTCGCCCTGGCTCAGTATCCGGGCGGGCAGGCTGTGGGCGGTGAAGATGACGGTGGCTCGGGTACGCGCCTCCGCCGGCAGAGAGGCGACGGCTTCGTGGACCCGTTCTGCGAGCCAGCGGATGTAGCCGGGCGCCAGGTGCCAGCTGCGGATCACCTCAACGATCGGCCGTCCGCCGGTCTCCTCGGCGGCAGTCCGGGCACGCGCCGCGTAGTCGCCGATGCTCATCGAGGAGTAGTGGGGGGCAAGCACGATCCCGACGGCATCTTCGATCCCGGCGGCCGCCATGGACGTCACCGCATCCGGGATAGACGGCGCCGCATGCTTCTGCCCGAGCCACGTGGGTATGTCTCCGAGCCTGCTCTCGAGTCCTTGGCGCTGGGCTTCGGTGATCTCGAACAGCGGCGAATGCCCGCCGATGGCCCGGTAGCGACCGACGAGCTCGTCGAGCAGCTCGGGAGGAGGAGGGCGTCCCCGGCGAATGTCGGTGTAGTAGGGCTCGACTTCATCGAGGCTGCGCGGGGTGCCGTAGGCCATGACGAGCACCGCAGACGCTTCAGCCATACAATTTCTCTGCGCCCCGCATGTGGACCAGCTCGACCAACCGGTGAAGGATGCTGGGGTCGGTCTCGGGCAGCACACCGTGACCGAGGTTGAAGATGTGGCCGGGTTTCGGGGCGCGTGCCAGAATCTCGGTCGCCCTGGACTCGACCACCTTCCACGGAGCCAGGCACAGCGCCGGGTCGAGGTTACCCTGCAGCGCGACTTGGGGGCCCGTCCGCCGGTGCGCCTCGTCGAGCGGGACCCGCCAATCGACTCCCACGACGTCGGGCCCGGCCTCCGCCATGTCGCCCAGCAACTCTCCGGTGCCGACGCCGAAGTAGATGCGGGGAACGTCCAGATCTGCGAGCCCGTCGAAGATGCGGCCGACCGAGGGCAGCACGTAGCGGCGAAAGTCCTCCGACGAGAGCTCGCCCACCCAGCTGTCGAACAGCTGCACGGCCGCGGCCCCAGCCGCGGCCTGCGCCCGCAGATAGGCGAGGACGGACTCTCCGAGCCTTTCCATGAGCCGGTGCCAGGCGGCGGGCTCGGCGTACATGAACGCCTTTGTCTTGGAGTGGTTCTTGGACGGACCGCCCTCCACGAGGTAGCTCGCAAGCGTGAACGGCGCGCCGCCGAAACCGATCAAGGGGACGCCGGCGGTGGCGGCGAGACCACGCACGGCTTCGAGGACGTAAGGCACCCCCTCTTCGGGAACCAGGGGCTTGAGCGCATCCACATCACGCCGCGAACGCACGGGCGATTCGATCACCGGGCCCACACCCGGCACAATGGCGAGATCGACACCCATCGGCTCGAGCGGGACGACGATGTCGCTGAAGAGGATCGCGGCGTCGACCCCCAGCCGCCTCACCGGCTGAAGGGTCGCCTCGGCGGCGAGCTCCGGGGTCCGGCAGATGTCGAGGATCCCGTGCCGCTCACGGAGCGCCCGGTACTCGGGCAAGCTCCTCCCGGCTTGCCGCATGAACCACACCGGGGTCGTGTCCACCGGCTGACTCCTGCAGGCGGCCAAAAAGCGCGGCGTCTGAGCGGTCGTTCTGATGGGTGCTCCTTCCCTACCTGAAACGACCCCCCGGCGCACCGATCCTAAGCCCAGGGGAGAACCGGCCCCGGCCCAGGGGTGCGTAGGGTGCGTGCACGATGACCAGCGTTGCGCCCGAACCCCACTCCTCCTCCTCCTCCTCCTCCTCCGGGCCCGATTCCTCCCTCCCGCCTTCCTACGATGCCGTCGTCCTCGCCGGGGCCCGCAGCCGGCGTATGTCGGGCCGGGACAAGGCCGAGGTCCTGGTCGGCGGCCGGAGGTTGATCGACCGGGCGCTCGAGGCGGTGGCCGGAGCCGACCGGACCGTGGTCGTCGGTCCGCCCCGGCCGGTCGCCTACGCGGTGGAATGGACGAGCGAAAGCCCGCCGGGCGGGGGGCCGGCCGCGGCGCTGAAGGCCGGGGTCCGGTGCGTCTCGTCCGAGATCGTGGTCCTCGTGGCGGTCGACCTCCCGTTTCTCGGCGCGCCGCTGATCTCCAGGCTGGCCGGCGAGCTCGCCCGCGACACCGGTACGGCCCGTCCCGAGGGGGTCATCCTGCGCGACGCGTCCGGTCGCGACCAGCCGCTGGCGGGAGCGTATCTGGGCACGCGGCTGCGGGCGCTGCTGGAACCGTATGAAACTCTTGCCGGAGTGTCCCTGAAGGAAGTGCTCAGGCCCCTCCGGCTGAAGCGCGTAACCGAGACCGAGGCGACACTTGACTGCGACACGTGGGCCGATGTCGAAGCGGCGGAGGCGAAGATCAAGTCAGGGAGGTGAAGCTATGGACGACTGGATAGATGAGGTATGCGCCGCGCTCGGGATCGAAGAGGACGTGGACGCCGACGTGCTTCTCGATGTGTCGCGCGTCGTCGCTCATCAGGTCGAGAGGCGAGCTGCCCCGGTGACGACCTACCTGATTGGCCTGGCCGCGGCGCGCGTCGGAGGTGATCCGGAGGCCGCCGCCAGCGCGGCGCGCATCGTGACGGCTCTGGCAAACAAGCGGGGTTGAGAAATCCCTCGCCCGCTTGCAGAGCGCTCGAGTGGGTGGTGGGTGTGTCTGGTTGAATCTGTTACCCGCTCGATGCCTGCCCGGTCGGTCCTGCCCTGAGTCCCAACGCCTCCAGCTCGAGCGCCGCCAGAGCATCGTATCTACCGGCGGCGAAAGCGCCGGCGGGGTCCGGTGCCGCCCTGCGCAGCTCGTGCAGTGGGCGGTTGACAAGCGCCCGGAGCGCGAACAGATAGAGATCGTTTCGTTCCACCTGTATGCGGCCGGCTGCGGTTGCTTCACGAATCCATGCCAGACGCTCTGGAAGGTAGCGGCCGAGCGCGTAGGCGATGGCGAGGCCCGCAAGCATTACCCCGAGGAGAATCGCAAGTTGGTCCACGCTGTCCCCCTGGCGCGCTCCGGCGGCTGCAAGCGAGCGGCCGGCGCCGGCGGCGGATTTGAACGACCCGCTCAGCTCGTCTCCGACGACCGGAAGGCGAAGGACGGCCTCGGACACATCGGATAAACCGCGGGCTAAGTCAGAGGCCGGTTCCCTGACGGCGCGAAGGGGGACACTCAGCTTGGTGACGAGCGAGCTCAGGAGCACCCCCAGACGAATCCACAGAAGGATCCAACCAATGAAGATCGCATCGAGCATGATCTGGCGTGTTCTCAGGCGCGGGGTATCTGCGTAGATTTTCATTGGGTCTCTGTACCCGAGTGGGGCTAAGTCTGCAAGGGCGCTGCAGGCGTTCTGCTAGGAGATCAGCTTCTCGATCAGCTCGGCGTACTGCATGAGGCTCCGCGGGCCGAGGAACTCTTTGCGAACGCGCTTCTGCGCCTCGACGCCGAGGCGCTCCGAGAGCTCGGCGTCGTCCAGCAACCGCCGCACATCGTTTCCGTACTCCTCGAGATCATGGGGATCGTCCACGAGCAATCCTGTGACGCCGTCGACGATTTGATCCTGGATGCCTCCGATGCGGCTTGCCACCAGCGGGCGGCCCTTCCACATTGCCTCTGCAACGGTCAGGCCGAAACCCTCTGCCAGGCTCTTCTGGACCACAACGTTGGCGCGCCGCTGAAGTGCATTGACTATGGCGGCGTTCTCTTCGCCGTCGTCCATCGGAAGACACGCAAGATGAACGCGGCCCCGAAGGTCCTCGGGGATCGCCTTCCACGCCTCCAGCGACTCCTGGAGAACCTCCGCTCCCTCGGGGTCGTCTGACACCGCTGCCACAGCGGGACCGGCGACGACGAGGTGTGCGTCCGAGGCCGGGGCCACGTATTTCACGAAACCCTCGATTACCCCGACCGGATCCTTGAGACGATCCCACCGAGACACCTGAACGACGAGCGGCACCGACGATGGAGGTGGAGGACCGCCGTCGAACATCACGGTGGGGCGGTCAACCCGGCCCGGGCTCCCGTCTTCTTTCACGAAGGTCGGAGTGGTGGTGTCGCCGTCGGCGATCAAGCCGGTGGTGTGCAGAATCGCGATGACGTTGTCGGCGGCCATCTCCTGGTTCTTCGGAGAGAAGGCGTCGATGGACGGAGCGATGATGTAGATCTTGGAGTCATCGAGCTCCTCCCACGCAAAGGCCTTGCGCGAGAAGACGTAAGCGTCGGCTTGCCTGACGTAGGGACGCAAGAAAGACCATGCCTGACGCGCGCAGTCATTCGGTGTGTCGAGCCCCACATGGCAGCGCCAGATGATGGACGCGCCGGTCTCTTTGAGGGTCTTGATCAGACCAGCAGTCTGCGGATCGTGAAGGATGACGACGTCATCCGCCCGGATGAGCGGAGCCAGCTCTTCCGCATTGGCTTTGAGGGCGTCTTCATACATACCCTTTTCGGCGTCACCGAGTGGGCCGCCGTCCCCCTGCGCGCCGTGGAGGTTGTTGTGGATCCTCTTCGTGATGTGAAAGAAGTCGGTGTTGCCTTCGATCACCGACCAACGAGCGTCGACATCAGCACCGCGCGCGTAGGTGAGAAGCGAGCGCAGCATCTCGGCGACGCCGCCACCGACGGCGGTCGAGTTGATGTTCCAGATCACCCTGCCCTCGAGGAGCGTCTTTGCGGGTGCGAAGATGCTGGCGAAGCCCGCGTAGGCGTCGGCGCCCAGGACGGACTCGAACTTCTGCGGTGGCATGACCCCGACCGGCACGTGCGTGATGTGATTCATCTTCCACCCTTCATTGCTGGGCGCCCCGGAACGGGCGCAGTCGGCACCGCGCCGGCTCCTCTTGAGGAGCCTGCTACCATCTTGTGCCAGCGCGGCATGTTAGCTCTGTCGGTACCGGGCGCTATCAGCTTGAGTCCTCGTGCGGTGCAGCCGATTGGATAACGACTCAAATTTGTCAGATCCCCTGTTGTCCTTAACGTTGATTGGAGAAAATAGTTTCGTGTCCCGACTCTTTGGAACCGACGGAGTACGCGGCGTCGCCAACCGCGACCTCACCCCCGATCTCGCCCTGGCGCTGGGGCGCGCGGCGGGATTCGTGCTCGGCCCGGACGGGGGCCGGTTTGTGATCGGACGGGACACCCGTCTGTCCGGCCCGATGCTCGAGGCGGCGCTCAGCGCAGGGCTTTGTTCGGCGGGCTGTGAGGTCTTGCTCGGCGGGGTGCTCCCCACTCCTGCGGTTGCGTTCCTCACGCTCGCCGAGGAGGCGGCTGCGGGGACGGTCATCTCCGCATCCCACAATCCGGTCCCCGACAACGGCATCAAGTTCTTCTCTCCTGAAGGCGTGAAGCTGCCCGCCGACCTGGAGGACGCTATCGAGCGCGCCATGGCCTCGCCACCCACCGACCTTCCGGTGGGAGCAGCGGTGGGGCGCGCCGAACCCCTCGAAGGAGGGGCGGACCGCTATATGTCTCATCTTCTTGACTCGGTCGACAGTTCTCTGGAGGGCCTCGAGATCGTCCTCGATTGCGCGTTTGGGGCTGCCTACTCGATTGCCCCGCGCGTTTTCAGAGCCGCAGGGGCGAAGGTGAAGGCGTTGCATGACGAGCCGGATGGTTCACGCATCAACGTCGGATGTGGCTCGACCTCGCTGGCGTTGCTCTCCGAGGCCGTGGTCGAACGTGGAGCGGATTTCGGCTTGGCGTTCGATGGCGATGCCGACCGCGTGCTTGCGGTTGACGAGCGCGGCGACACGGTGGACGGCGACCGCATCATCGCTCTCTCGGCGTTGAGATTGTTCGAGCAGGGCAACCTGCACAACAATGTCGTCGTATCGACGGTGATGGCCAATCTCGGCTTCCGGCGGGCCCTGGAAGAGCGCGGAATCGAGGTTCTGAGTGCCCCCGTGGGCGACAAGCACGTTGCACATGAGATGGCGCGCAGCGGCGCCGTGCTCGGAGGTGAGCAGTCGGGCCACATCATCTGGGCCCAGCATTCCTCGACGGGAGACGGCATTCTCACCGGCTTGCAGATAGCCGTTGCGATCTCGGCCGAGGCCGAGCCGTTGTCGAAGTTGGCCGCGCTCTACAGCTCCTTTCCGCAGGTCTTGATCAACGTCGAGGTCGGCGCGCGTGACGCTCTGGCCGGCGCAGAGGGTTTGTGGAGCGAGGTGCAGGCGGCGGAGAGCTCTCTGGGCGACGACGGCCGCGTATTGCTGCGCGCCTCCGGAACGGAGCCCGTGGTACGCGTCATGGTCGAGGCAACAGAGGCCTCGGTCGCGCAACGAACCGCCGAGGCCGTGGCCGACGCCGTGCGGCGCCACTTGGCCTGAGACACCCGGAGATCCTGAACGCGGTCTGTGAGGAGATGGTTCCGTCACGGCCACTTGTTTTTCCTCAGCGGGTATCCTTGGGAGAAGGGAGAGGAAAGCATCACCGTTCGGATCTAGCGCCAGGGCTCGCCTCAGGAGGTGGCGAGTCGACGAGGTAGGGGATCTCGAAAAGCCGGCTCAACGGCCGGCCCACTCGGCGGGTGACCCTCGGCTCGGCCTCGGTCGTCACGGTGTCGACAAACCCCGGGAGTGATCCCGGGACACAAACCGGCGCCGGCGTGGCCCTTCTCCCACCAGAACTGACGGCTCGCGCCTGCAACGGCGTGATCGGGTATGGAGGAGGCAACATGTGCGGCATCGTCGGATACGTGGGCAGTGGACAAGCGCTGCCCGTGCTGTTGGATGGGATGGCAAGGCTCGAGTACCGCGGGTACGACTCGGCCGGAGTCGCGGTGGTGACGGGTGAATCCATCGCGGTTGTGCGTAAAGCGGGTCACCTCGAAGAGTTGACCAAGGAGCTCGAGGGTATGGAGCTCCCGGGATCAACGGGCATCGGGCACACCCGCTGGGCGACACACGGCGCGCCGACCGACGGCAACGCCCACCCGCACCGCGATTGTTCGGGGAACGTCGCCGTCGTGCATAACGGGATCATCGAGAACCACGACGTTCTAAGGGCACAGCTCGGCCAAGAGGGTCACACTTTTTCGTCAGACACCGATACCGAAGTTGTCGCGCATCTAATCGAATCGATCATCGAAGAAGAGTCCTGCTCATTGCTCGCCGCCGTCGGCAAAGCCGTTCATGTCCTCGAGGGAGCCTTTGCCTTGGTGTGCATACGCGCAGAAGAACTCGGCTGCATTGTAGTTGCGCGCCAGGTGTCACCCTTGATCGTGGGGTCGGCCGAAGGCATTGGTCTCGTCGCTTCAGGCATCCCCGCTCTCCTGGCTTACACGCGCGATATCGTGCCGCTCGATGACCACCAGATTGGAGAGATACGCGCGGGCAGCATTCGCCTCTTTGATTTCGAGGGCAAGGAGCTGCCGGTCGGCACGGTAAGGGTCGAATGGAACCTCGAGGCCGCAGAAAAGGGGGGCTACGAGGACTTCATGCTGAAGGAGATCTTCGAGCAGCCGCAGGCGCTGCGCGACACGATGCGAGGTCACTTCGACCGGCAGGGCCGCGTCACGCTCGACGACGTCCACTGGAAGCCTGGGGTTCTCGAGCGCATCGACAAGATCGTCGTCGTCGCATGTGGAACCTCGTATCACTCGGGGATGATGGCCAAGCACTCGATCGAACACTGGACCCGCATCCCCGTGGAGCTCGACCTCGCATCCGAGTTCAGGTACCGCGACCCCGTGCTTGACGACCGTTCTCTGGTTATCGGGATAGCTCAATCAGGCGAGACGGCAGACACCCTTGCCGCCATCCGGTTTGCAAGAGAGATGGGCGCGACGGTGATCGCGGTTACCAACGTAGTCGGCTCGTCCATAACGCGCGATGCAGATGCAGTCATCTTCACTCACGCAGGGCCCGAGATAGGTGTGGCCGCCACCAAGACGTTCCTTGCACAGTTGGTCGCGCTGAACACCCTGGCGTTGTATCTGGCGCAGGAGCGCGGCTCCATGAGCCGGGACAAGATGATCGATACGATCGACGCGATGAGCGCGCTCCCCGAACAGGTCGAGGAAGTTCTGGCAATTCAGGGTGACGTGCAGCGGGCCGCCAAACGCTATGCAGATGCAACCGATGTCTTGTTCATCGGGCGCGGCGTCGGCATGACGGTCGCCATGGAGGGAGCTCTCAAGCTAAAGGAGATCTCATACATCCACGCCGAAGGTTACGCGGCCGGCGAGCTCAAGCACGGGGCGATCGCGCTGATCGAGCCGGGTGTGCCCGTCGTGGCGATAGTCACGGGCCAGAAGCTGTATGACAAGATGCTCGCCAACGTGGAAGAGGTGAGAGCCCGGGGAGCGGACACAATCATGGTCGCGCCGCGCGGCGACGAGCGAGCACGGGCGCTGGCGAATGAGCTCTTCGAGGTCCCTTCGACCAAGCCGTTGCTGACTCCGGTCCTCGATACCGTCACCCTTCAGCTGTTCGCCTACTTCGTTGCAAAGGAAAAGGGATTGTCACCGGACAAGCCTCGCAATCTCGCCAAGAGCGTGACGGTGGAGTAACTGAGACCCCTGCTGACTCCGGAGGAGATGCGCGCCGCCGACGAGGCGACGATCTCGTCGGGGGTGCCCTCTGCAATTCTCATGGACCGCGCCGGACGCGCCGTGGCGCGCGCGGCGATCCGGGAGGCGGGAGGCCGGTACGGGCGGCGCGCCGAGGTCGTGTGCGGCCTGGGCAACAACGGCGGCGACGGATTCGTAGCGGCCAGGGAGCTGGCGCGCGTGGGCTTGTCGGTGCGGTGTCTCGTGGTCGGCGACGTGGCCGGGGTCTCGGGCGCTGCTGGGGAGCATCTGAGGCGCGCGGCGAAGGTGGTGGAGATCCTCCCCTGGAACAACGTGGAGCTCGGGCGCTGTGACGTCATCGTCGACGCGTTGTTCGGGACGGGCTTTCGGGGGCGCGCCGAGGGAGACGCCGCCCAAGCCATCGCGGCCATGAACGAGGGCGGCGCGCCGGTCGTGGCCGTCGATATCCCTTCGGGGGTCTCGGGGGCCACGGGGGCGGTCGAAGGGCCTGCGGTGACCGCCGGTGCCACCGTGGTGATGGCGGCCGAGAAGCTGGGCACGGCGATCGGCGCCGGCTCGTCTTTGGCGGGCCGGGTCGAGATCGCCGACATCGGGATCGCCGTGCCGGGCTCGCAGGCCGGCATGGTCGAGCGAGACGACGTCGCGCGCTGCCTGCCACGCAGATCGGCCGATTCGCACAAGAGAAGCCAGGGCGCGGTGGCGCTGCTGGGTGGCTCGGCCGGCATGAGCGGGGCGGTCAAGCTGGCCGCCCGGTCGGCGGTGCGCATGGGGGCCGGATACTGCACCGTCGGCGCGACGCCCTCGGTGGAGGCTGCGCTGTCGGCAGTTCTCCCCGAGGTGCTCTCCACCGTGGTGACCGAACGCGACGTTCTCGGCGCCGAGGCACTCGGCCACTTCGCCGAGGTCATCGAACGGGCGACGGCCCTGGCCATCGGTCCGGGGCTGGGTACGGGGCCGGATCAGCGCTCCCTTATGACCTCGGTCCTCGATCGAGTCGAGCTGCCCATGGTGATCGACGCCGACGGATTGAATGTCCTCGCAGGGCACACCGATGACTTGGCGGGGCGTCCGACCTCCACGGTTTTGACCCCTCATCCGGCCGAGCTGGCTCGCCTTCTGGACCTGTCGGTCCCGGAGGTGCAGGCTGATCGCGCCGCGGCCGCTCGCGCCGCGGCCGAGCGATTCGGGTGCGTCGTCGTGCTCAAGGGCAACCGCAGCGTGATCGCCGAGGAGTCGGGACGCATCGCAGTCAATCCCACGGGCGGACCGGAGCTTGCCAGCGCCGGGACCGGAGACGTCCTCACCGGCGCAGTGGCAGCCCTGCTCGCCGCCGGCCTCCCACCGTTCGAGGCCGCGTGGTGCGCGGTCTACGTGCACGGTGTCGCGGGCGCCGAGGCAGCGCGTCGCGTGGGGGGGCCCGGTGTGCTGGCGTGGGATGTCGCGGAGGCCTTGCCCGAGGCGATCACGCAGACACTTCGGCCCCGAATGGGTCGTGAGCGTGCATAGCTCACATCTGCCCCCTGCTCGGCGCGAGCCCAGTCCCGGGACGGACCTCAGCAAGGAGGAGATGCTCGAGCGTGGCCATCCCGTCTGGGCGGAGATCGACCTCGGGGCCATCCGCCACAACATCGGGGAGCTCGCCAAGGCCGCGCCGGGCGCCGAGGTCATGGGAGTGGTCAAAGGGTTCGGCTACGGTCACGGGAATATCGCCAGCGCCGAGGCGATGCTCGACGGCGGCGCAGCCCGGCTGGGGGTGGCCCGGGTCGCAGAGGCGCTGCACCTGCGGGAAGCCGGAATCGGCGCGCCGATCCACGTTTTCACCGAGCCGCCTCCAGAGGCTGCCGGACTCATGCTCGAGCTGGATCTGGTTCCGGCCGTCTATACCCAGGCTTTCGCGAGCGCCTTGTCCGGCGCCGCCTGTGCGGCGGGGGCCACCGTGCCGGTCCACCTGAAATTGGACACCGGCATGCATCGCGTAGGTGTCATGACCGAGGACGTTCCCGAGGTGTTGAGCGAGCTTCGATCACTCCCCGGGATCGAGATCGAAGGGGTGTGGAGCCACCTGGCGACGGCGGACGTCCCCGGCCACCCCTTCACTCACAAGCAACTCGAGCTCTTCTCCGAGCTCGTGGGCAAGATCGAGCGGTGGGGCATTGAGCCTCGCTTCAAGCACCTGGCGAACTCCGCCGCCACACTGTCCGTGCCCGAGAGTCATTTCGACATCGTCCGCTGTGGGATCGCCGCCTACGGACTGTGGCCGGGACGAGGTTTTGGGCCGCTTGCCGATCTGAGACCGGCAATGGCCCTGAAGGCGCGGGTGAACATGGTCAAGGCCCTCCCGCGAGGCGAGGGCTTGTCCTACGGGCTGAAGTACGAGCTAGACCACACCGCCGGGGTGGTCACCATCCCCGCCGGATATGCCGACGGATACGACCGCCGTCTCTCCGGGCGCGGCGACGTGCTCATCGGCGGGAAGCGGTACGGGGTGTCCGGCGCCGTGTGCATGGATCAGTTCATGGTCGATGTCGGCCATGATGAGGTCGAAGCCGGTGCGACGGCGACCTTGCTCGGCCGCGACGGCGGCGAGCACGTAACCGCCGAGGAGCTGGCAGGCCACATCGGCACGATCAACTACGAGGTCACCACCAGGGTGCCGTCGCGGGTGCCACGCCTGTACCTGAACCGGCGTTAGCCTCACACCAGGCAACTCGCACCCCGATTGCCAATAGCTTCCAACAGAAGGGGAGAAACCGTGCCAGACAACAGAGTGGAGGCGCTCGCCGACATCCTGGTCGATTACTCGACCACGGTGAAGTCCGGAGATCTGGTGGCGATTCGCGCCTCCTACGTCGCCGAGCCGCTGATTCTCGCCCTGTACCAGAGGTGTCTCGAGCGCGGGGCTCATCCGACGATTCGTGCTTCGGTCCCTCGGGCGGAGCCACTCTTCTACCGGTTCGCGCAGGAGCATCAGCTCGATTACGTGTGGGAGAGCGACCGATGGATGGTCGAGAACCTCGATGTCTCGTTCGCCGTCATCGCTGACACGAACACCCGCCAGCTTTCCAAGACCGATCCGACCCGTCAGCAGATCGCATCACGGGCGCGCAAGCCGCTGCTCGACCGGTACCTGCAGCGCGCAGCCGAGGGGGAGTTCCGTTGGAACGTGACACTCTTTCCCACCGAGGCGCATGCGATGGAGGCCGAGATGAGCCTCGCCGAGTACGAGGACTTCTACTACGGGGCGTGCCTGGTGGATCTGGCGGATCCCGTCAAGGAATGGAAGCGCATGGCGGAGCGCCACGCCAAGCTCATCGAATGGATGAAAGACCGCAACGAGGTTCATATCGAGGGTGAGGGCACCGATCTCATCCTCGAGGTTGGAGGACGGAAGTTCGTGCCCGCCGACGGCGAGTGCAACTTTCCCGATGGTGAGATCTTCACCGGCCCCATCGAGGACAAGACGCGCGGGGTCGTGTCGTTCAGCTATCCCGCGATCTATGGAGGCCAAGCGGTCGAGGACATCCGTCTCGAGTACGAGGCCGGCAGGGTCGTCAACGCATCGGCGCGCCGAAACGAGGAGTTTCTCATCAAGACACTCGACACAGACCCCGGCGCCCGCGTCTTGGGCGAGTTGGGCATCGGCACCAACTTCGGGATCCCGGGCTTCACCGGCGAGATCCTGCTCGACGAGAAGATCGGCGGAACGGTACACCTCGCAAGCGG
>JACDDL010000228.1 GCA_013817045.1 Actinomycetota bacterium
GCACTCAACTTGACGCCGTCCAAACTATAGCCCTGACCTGGGAAGATGCATGATTTCGCGCAAGCTTGAACAGTATCGAAGGCACGGGTGGAACGGACTCTTAATCCGTAGGTTCAGGGTTCGATTCCCTGGCGACCCACCTCCTATAAGACCTGGTCAGAGTGGGTTTTCGGTTGCGCGGAAAGGGTCGAGATCTGAGCTACTACCAGGAAAAAACCATGCAGTTGGCGGAGGGTCGAGTTTTCGAGCTTGTCGCCAATGTTCGCCGACCGCATCGCAGCCAACGCGAGACTGCGGCATCGCGAGCCCAGAGGTGAGTCAGAAAGACGGCGTCATTGGTCAAGCGTTCGGGGACGAGGTGTTGGCTCCCGACCACGCTTCTGCGCTGCACGCAGCTATCCACGGGCTTATCGACGAGTTCTGTGAGGATGTCGCAGCTCTCCTCGAGGCACCGGAAAGCGTTGAAGAAACGTCAATGAGCCAGTACCTGCCTCGCTGTTACCGCGGAAGGTACAGTCCCCTGTTTGCCAAGCAATTCCTGATGGCTACTGCCACTGTCGCCTGGAAGCTGGCTCAGCCCCAGTGGCTTCCTCTGGCGTGCATCGCGGAAGAGCTTGCGCTGAATGCATTGGTCCGAAAAGTGGAGGCTCTCTTGGAGGACCAAGGAAAGAAGGCCGATTTTGGACTGTTCGAGGACTCCGCACTGGAGGACCTCGACTTCGACGTCATGTTCGACCCGGCATGGGATGGATACGCGGAAGAAACCTCGCTTGCTTTCGAGTACTGGTTCTCGCCTTTCCGGGACGACAAGCCGTCGCATCCGTATTCGCTTTCTGATTAGTCGTGGCGGTCGTTGTGCTGGATCTCTCCGTAGATCGCGTCGAGCTTCTCTCTAAGGCCCTCGAACTCCTCGGGAAAGACGTGCGTGTATATCTCCGTGGTCACCTGCTGCGATGAATGTCCCAGGAGCGCCTGAACAACCTTTGCGCTCTGCCCTCCGTACTGGCGACTGCCGGCAACGGACGCGGCCGAGTGACGAAGGTCGTGGAACCGCAGCGCGGGATCGAGCCCAGCCTCGATCAGCGCCGGCTTGAAGAACCGAGGCCATCGGGATCACGCCGAGCGGCGTTCGCCAGCACCTCACCCCCCTGCGGGCCGAGGGGCTCGTCACCTACCGGAAGATTCACGCCGGCCCCGGGCGACCCAAGTTCGCCTACCGGCTCACCGACTTGGCCGAGGACCTGTTCCCGAAGACCTACCACGAGCTCACGAACGAGCTCCTCGAGCACCTCGAGGAGGAAGACCCCGAACTGCTCGTCCGCATCTTCGAGCGCCGCCGACAGCGACGCGTGGAGGCGGCCCGCAAGCGCCTGGCCGGCAAGACCTTCGACGAGAAGGTTGCCGTGCTGGCGAGGATCCTGGACGAGGACGGCTACTTCGCCGACTTCGAGGGGCGGCCCGACGGCACCTACCTGATCAGGGAGCAGAACTGCGCGATCTGGGGGGTCGCGGTCCGGTACGGCCTCGCCTGCAGCACCGAGCTCGAGTTCCTCCAGGAGGCTTTCCCCGAAGCCCAGATCGACCGCGTCACCCACAAGGTCGCGGGCGCCTACGTGTGCGCCTACGAGGTGCGACCCCTCGTTCTCTGAAGAAAAACTGTTAGTCCTTAAGCCGGTCGATCCGGCCCGTGATCAGCCTGGCTCCCCGCTCGTACGTGAAGTAGGCCCACGCCCACTCGAACATCACGATGATCCGGTTGCGGAAACCAATCAGGAGGTAGAGGTGGACGATCACCCAGGTCAGCCAGGCGATGAAGCCGGAGAGCTTCAGGTGCCGCAGGTTGGCGACGGCCGCCGCCCGTCCGATCACCGCCAGCATGCCCTTGTCCCGGTAGCGAAACGGAACGTAGAGCTTCCCTTTTACGGCGCGGGTGATGTTTCCCGCCGCGTGTCGCGCCTCCTGGATTGCCGCGGGCGCAACACCGGGCACGAGCTGCCCGTCTTGCTCGAAGGCGGCGAGGTCCCCGATCACGAAAACATCGCTTCGCCCCGGAATCGTCAAGTCAGGCATGACCTGAACCCGACCGGCGCGATCGAGTGGCACTCCGAGGGACTGCGCGATCGGCGACGCAGCGACGCCGGCAGCCCAGAGGACGGTCTTTGCTTCGATCCGTTCGTCGTCTAAGGACACGCCCTCCTCGTCCACCCCGGTGACCTTCTTCTGAACCCGGACCTCGACGCCCAGCCTTTCGAGCTGGCGCCGGGCTTTTTCCGAAAGTTGCGGAGGGAACGTGGGGAGAACCCTGTCCAACCCCTCCAGCAAGAGGATGCGCGCCTGGGTCGGATCGATGTTTCGGAAATCTCGCGCCAGCGCACGGCGAGAGATCTCCGCGAGAGCTCCCGCAAGTTCAACGCCGGTCGGTCCGGCCCCCACGATCACGAACTGAAGCCACGTACTGCGCCGCTCGGGATCCTCGGTTCGTTCGGCGGCTTCATACGCGACGAGCACGCGGCGCCGGATTTCGAGGGCGTCTTCGATGCTCTTGAGTCCCGGTGCGCACGGCGCCCAGTCCTCATGCCCGAAGTACGAGTCGGTCACCCCGGTCGCGAGGATGAGGTAGTCGTACCCCATCTCCCCGTCGGTGAGGCCGACCTTCTTGCGCTCGACATCTACCTGCGTGGCGTCTGCCAACAGAACCGTAGTGTTCTTCTGCCAACGCAGGATCTTGCGGATCGGGGCTGCGATATCGCTGGGGTTCAGGGCCGCGGTCGCCACTTGATAAAGGAGCGGCTGGAAGAGGTGGTGATTTCTCCGATCGATGACGGTGACGTCGACCGGCGCCCGCCGCAGGGCTCGGGCGGCGTAGAGTCCCCCGAACCCTGCCCCCACGATCACAACGTGGGGGCGGCCGCGGCCCTCCGGGTGCGAGATCACGAGAGAAGACTAGGGCTGGGTAGAATCCAGTGAAAGGCGAGTTGTCTCAGGGAGATCAGAATGCCGCGACACATTCGTTTGCGACGAATGTGGAAACCCATTCCCGGTGCGCCAGATGAAGGAGATCTGTAAAACTGATCTCCAGGAAGCGACGCCCCGTTCGGCTTTCCGACGAAGTGCGCACCACGCTTATGGGCACCCTAGTGCCGTCTCTCTTGACCGGCATAGCGTTCTGCGCGGCTCTGGTTGACCAACCGTTCGAGGTCCTTCCTGCGAGCAACGCCGAGAAATTTGCCCTTGGCCGATGTAACCAGGGCCACGGACACGTCACGCGCCTCCATCCGTTTCAGTAGTGCGTCGGCCGACTCGGTGGCGCGGACCGTGCTGGGTCCCACCTCCATCACTTGCTCGACAACCACTTCGTCCCCGCTCGTGAGATGTCTGTTGCGCAGACGACCGAGCAAGATGTCGTTTCCGTTCAACACCACGCAGTAGCTCTGCCCGGTTTCGCCCATCGCCGTGCGTGAGTCGGCTACAACAGATCCCAGATGGCACTCGCGCACGATATCACGCCGAGCCACCTCGCCCACGAGCGGGTAATGGGGACCGTTTCCCTCTGTAGGAAACCCCTGAGCGATCCACTCAGCTTTTCCTGCAACGAAATCGTAGACGTCCTTGAAACCGAGGGCTTCGAGCTGCCACGCAGCTCGCGGGCTCATGTCTCAGGCGTCGTCCCAGCAGTAGACGACTACCGGACGCGATCGATCGAGGGTGGCCGTAGTCTGAGCATTCAACTGCTTGAGCGGGATGTTGACCGCGCCTGGAAGGTGCTCCTCGTCGAATTCCTGACTAGGTAGCACTTCTATGAGTTGCACCGGTGCCTCCACCAGCAACCGGCGCAAGTCTTTTATTCCAATCTCTTTAGGCATACCAGGTCAGTCGGTTCCTATTTCGATCGACGAAGGTTCCGTGTGTCCGTCGTGTGCTCGGCCTTACCGCTCTTATGGGTCACAGCGATGATCGATCCTGCAATTGTTCCGTTCACGGGAACCTGTTGTCTTCCTCCATTCTCGAGATCTCAACTGCTCCTGAGGGCCTCGATGAGGTCGGTCTTCCCCCATCTTCGATCGTCCCTCGATACCCAGCTCCTTCGCTCGCTCATAGAGCTGAGTCCGAGATTGATCGTTGTAGGAATGACCAGCGCGTCCCCCTCGTCGGGCCGCCTTTGCTGTTCGCGTCCCAGATCTGAACGCACCTTGTCGGGCAGATGCGTGATCGTTTCCTTTGCCCGCAAGGCCTTCTGAGCCTTCTTGATGTTTCGCCTCGCGGCTTCGCTCTGCTTTCTGGTCACGAGATCCTCCTCTTAGAAGCTGGGTGGATCGCTTGCCGGAAACGACTGCTCCGATTGCTCCTCGACCGTGGGGGTCTGGGCATCGTCATCGTCATTGTCTCGTTCACCCTCGGCCTGAGATGGGTGCTTGAGCCGGCGCCGATCGGCGTCTACCTCGGGCTTGGAAGCGTCCTATGACTCCTCCAGATCCCGACCAGGATCGGCTCTCTCATCCAT
>JACDDL010000054.1 GCA_013817045.1 Actinomycetota bacterium
GTTTCCCTCCGGCTACAAGCACAATATGTTGTGTTTGGGCTCCGGGCGGGATAAATTGAGATGGAACCCGGCCGGCGTCCCGTCGGCGGCTTCGAAGGGAGTACGTGATGACGCAGGCAATCGACCGTAACCCGACGGGGAGCGAAACCCGGGACCCTTCGGGCGGCAGCCCGGACCTCGGTATACGGAGGTTCTTCACCACCGAAGGCACCCATCCCTACGACGAGATCGAATGGGAGCTCAGGGATTCGGTGATCCAGAACTGGAGAACCGGCGAGATTGCGTTCGAGCAGAAGGACGTCGAGTTCCCCAGGACGTGGTCGCAGAACGCCACGAACATCGTGGCGCAGAAGTATTTCCGCGGGCCCCTCGACAGCCCCCGGCGCGAGCGCTCGGTCAAGACGTTGATCGACCGTGTGGCGGGGCGCTACGCCGAAGAGGGGATGGAGGCCGGTTACTTTGCCGGGGCAGAGGAGGCGCGGGTCTTCAAGGAGGAGCTCACGCACCTGCTCGTCAACCAGAAGGCCGCCTTCAACTCGCCCGTGTGGTTCAACGTCGGCTCCAGCCCGAAGGGTCAAGAGCAGGTCTCCGCGTGCTTCATCCTGTCGGTCGAGGACGAGATGCAGTCGATCCTCAACTGGTACGTCGAAGAGGGCACGATCTTCAAGGGCGGCTCCGGATCCGGCATCAATCTGTCGACGATCCGTTCTTCGAAAGAGAAGCTGAGCTCCGGGGGCGGGGCGTCCGGGCCTGTGTCTTTCATGCGGGGAGCCGATGCGTCCGCCGGCACCATCAAGTCGGGTGGCGCAACCCGGCGCGCCGCAAAGATGGTCGTGCTCAACGCCGAGCACCCTGACGTGCGGGACTTCATCTGGTGCAAAGCGCTCGAGGAGAGAAAGGCGCGGGCCTTGCGGAGCGCTGGTTTCGATATGGACCTGGACGGCAGTGACTCCCATTCGATCCAATACCAGAACTCGAACAACTCCGTACGCGTCACAGACCAGTTCATGGAGGCTGCTCTCGAGGGGCGGGATTGGCACCTCACCGCAGTGACAACCGGCGAGACAATCGAAACGGTTCCGGCCGGGGACCTGTTGAGCGAGATAGCACAGGCTGCGTGGGAATGCGCAGACCCCGGTTTCCAGTACGACACGACGATAAACGACTGGCACACGTGCCCGACCTCGGGCCGCATCAACGCGTCCAATCCGTGCAGTGAGTACCTTCACGTGGATGACTCGTCGTGCAATCTCGCATCGCTCAACCTGATGAAATTCGTCGACGACGACGATCGTTTCGATATCGAGGCTTTCAAGCACGCCGTCGGAATCATGTTCATCGCCCAGGAGATCTCGGTGGGTTTTGCCTCCTATCCGACCGAGAAGATCACGCAGAACTCGCACGACTTTCGCCAGCTTGGGCAGGGCTATGCAAACCTGGGCGCCTTGTTGATGTCCCAGGGAGTGGCGTACGACTCCGACGAGGGGCGCACGTGGGCGGGCGCCATCACCGCTCTCATGACCGGTCATTGCTATGCGACATCCGCCCGGCTCGCCGCAAGGTTGGGAGCTTTCAAGGCCTACGGTCAGAATGCGAAGCCGATGCTCAGAGTCATGGACAAGCACCGGGCTGCTGTGTCCAACATCCCAGAAGGACAGGCGCCCTCCGAGATGGTGGAAGCCGCGAGGTCGGTGTGGGACGAAGCCGTGGCGCTCGGCGGAGCCCACGGTTACCGCAACGCTCAGGCTACGGTGCTTGCACCCACGGGAACGATCTCGTTCATGCTCGACTGCGACACGACCGGCATCGAGCCGGATCTTGCGCTGAAGAAGATGAAGAAGCTCGTTGGCGGGGGCACGATGTCGATCGTCAACCAGACCGTGCCCCGCGCTCTCAGGAAGCTTGGCTACGACGAATCACAGATAGCGGACATCGTCGCCTACATCGACGAGAACTCGCACGTGGTGGGGGCCCCGCATCTCCTCGAAGAGCACCTGTCCGTGTTCGATACGGCGATGGGCGACCGTTCGATCCATTACATGGGCCACATCAAGATGATGGGGGCGGTCCAGCCGTTCATCTCGGGGGCAATAAGCAAGACGGTCAATATGCCCGAGCAGGCGACGGTCGAAGAGGTCGAACAGGTGTATGTGGAGGGCTGGCGCTTGGGCCTCAAGGCGCTTGCCATCTATCGCGACAACTGCAAGGTCGGCCAACCGCTGGCGGCGTCGAAGAAGACCGAACCGACCACGCGCGAGGCGGGCGTCGTGGCTCAGCCGTCACCGATACGGCGGCGGCTGCCTCGGGCGCGCCGGTCGATGACGTTCAAGTTCCGCGTTGCCGACACGGAGGGTTACCTGACCTCCGGTGAATTCGACGACGGCAGCGTGGGTGAGATCTTCCTGCGGGTCGCCAAGCAAGGCTCGACGCTGGCGGGGATCATGGACGCTCTTGCGATCTCTGTTTCGATGGGATTGCAGTACGGCGTGCCGCTGTCCGCCTATGTGAAGCAGTTCACCAACACCCGGTTCGAGCCTTCCGGCATGACCGACGATCCCGACTTCAGGCTGGCAACCTCGATCTTGGACTACGTCTTCAGGCGGCTCGCGCTGCAGTATCTCGATCCCGGGGAGCGTCACGCCCTCGGCATCAGGACCTCCGGCGAGCGGCAGTCCGAGATCGAAGGGAAGCTGGATTCCGATGCGCCGCCGAAGGGCAACGGCAACGGTCATCCGAAACCCGAGGCGGCCGGTGCGTCCGAGGCCGGAAGCGGCGTGATCGTGCTGGGCCCGGTAGCCGACGCCCGGACGGATTCTCTGCCGATGTGCGGAACCTGCGGAACGTGGATGCAGCCCGCCGGCTCGTGTTTCGTCTGTACGGCGTGCGGCTCGACGAGCGGCTGTTCATAAATCATGAAGCTCTCGAAATGCACAGAGTGTGGGGCCGAGTTGAGGCTCATCCCCACACTCTGTCCCCTCTGTGGTGCAGAGATCAAAAGGGAAGCTGCCTCCTTCGATGGGTGGCAGGTCGACCACTACCAGGCTGAAGTAAGGCGCCTGCGAGGCGAGCTGGGGCGTGACGACCCAAAGCGCAGGGGCGCCGCACTGGTCATAGCGACAGAGGAAGGTTGACGGCCGGTGCGCTGCCCCTACTGCAGCAGCGAAGAGGACAAGGTGGTGGATTCCCGCCTCACAGAGGAAGGCCGCAGCATCCGGCGCCGGCGCGAGTGCCTGACCTGCGGGCGACGGTATTCGACCTTCGAACGGGCCGAAGAGGTGCCGATCCTCGTGCGCAAGCGCGATGGGGCGGAGGAGCCGTTTCAGCGGACGAAGATCACCGAGGGCATTCGCAGGGCGTGCAAGAACCGTCCCGTGTCGGTGGCTGAGATCGACGCCCTGGCCGAGGATATCGAGGAGAGGATGAGGACCGGCTCGAGGCGGCCGATGCCTTCTTCGGAGATCGGGCGGGAAGTGCTGGAGCGCCTGCGCGATCTCGACGAGGTTGCCTATCTGCGGTTCGCCTCTGTCTACAAGGACTTCCAGGAGCTTGACGATTTCGAACGCGAGCTCGGCCTTGTCCTTCGCAAGGCCGCGCCTGCGCCGTTGCTCGGCGGCGATCTTCCCAGGTGAGGGTGCCCGCAGTGGTTCTCGACCCGCAACTATCGCTGCCGAGATACGCCATGCCCGGTGACGCGGCCTTGGACCTCCTGGCCAGGGAGGACCTGACGCTGGCGCCCGGCGAACGTGCGGCCGTGCCGACGGGCGTGGCGATCGCGCTCCCGTCGGGCTATGCGGGGTTCGTACAGCCGCGCTCCGGCCGGGCGCTGCATGAAGGCCTCGGGGTCGCCAACACCCCCGGGCTGATCGACTCGGGCTACAGGGGTGAGATCAAGGTGGTAGTGGTCAACCTCGATACCGAGGTGCCGGTGCGGATAAAGCGGGGCGAGAAGATAGCGCAGCTTGTCGTGCTGAGGGTCGAGGACGTCCAGTTGGCGGTGACGGACCGGCTGCCGCCCTCGGATCGGGGCGAAGGAGGATTTGGCAGCACCGGCCTCTAACCTCCTGATGGCCCCGGCTCTCCTATAATCGACGTCGGAACGAGAGGGGGCTGTTCTCTTGAGCCTCTTGCGGGCATAGTTCAGTTGGTAGAACGCCACCTTGCCAAGGTGGAGGTCGCCGGTTCGAGTCCGGTTGCCCGCTCCCGTAAACGTGCAGGTCAGAGGCCCTTTAGGGGTCTCGGGTAAGTCGCAGAGGGACCACCGGGCCTCGTTTGGGCCATGTTTGGGCCACATTGAGATTCACTTTCGCCTCTCGGTAGGTGGCGTCGAGGCCCTCGAGCAGCGCAGCGTCGTGCCCGTCGAAAAGGTGTCCGTAGCGGTCAAGCGTGGTGCGAATCGAGGCATGGCCGAGGCGCGCCTGTATCTGCTTAGGGTTGCTGCCCTGGTCGATGAGGATGGCCGCGCAGGTGTGGCGCAAGTCGTGAAAGCGGACACCCTCCGGTAGCCCCGCCCGTCTCGTGGCCGGCTTGAAATGGCGCTCTCGGAAGTTGTGCTGTCGAATCGGCCCACCCTGGGCCGCCGTGAAGACGTAGCCGTCTCTGCCCGGATAGGAGCCGATGTGAGCGCCGATCATGTCTGCTAGGAAGCTCGGGAGACTGACCGTGCGCCGCTTGCCCGTTTTGGTCGGCCCGGTCGTAAGCACTCCCCGAACCTCGCCCAGCGACTCCACCACGTCCACAGTCCGTTTGAGCAGGTTCACCCGTTCCAGCTTGAGGGCTCCCAACTCGCCCGCTCTCATGCCGGTGTAGGCGGCCGTGAAGATGAGGCAGCGATAGCGGTCGTCTACTGATGAGGCGAGCGCAGCGACCTGGCCCGGAGTGAGGAAGTGCATCTCTGTCCGTGAGCTATCGGCTGGAAGCTCGACCCCGATGCACGGTGAGCGGTGGATGATGCCGTCGATCTCGGCCGTCCTCATGATCTGGCCGAACGTCAGGTAGGTGGCCTTGACCGTGGACGGCGCCAGTCCCTTTGCGCTCAACTCTGCGACCCAGGCGCGCACGTCGGCCGGCTGTATGGCTCCCAGGGCGACGGGACCGAATACGGGCAGGATATGGGCACGCAAGCGCCCCTCGACATTCAGGCGGGTGCGGGCGCGCACGTTGGCCTTGGTGGCCGCCCAGGTTTCGACGTACTCCCCGAGAGTGACTCTCCCGAGCCTTGGATCAGTCCATTCCCCGCGGCGCTTGTCTGTCTCCACTGCTGCCAGGAAGGCCCGAGCGTCTGACTTCCGGGCGAACGATCTCGAGCGGAGTCGCCCCGACGGGTCGTAGTACCTGGCCTGCCACTTTCCTCGGTGCTGACGAATACTAGCCATCGCCCCCCCCAACGTCCTTGTCCTCGAGTACGTCTCTCAACTCGTCCAATAGCTTGCGGGTGATGTGGCCCCGGAGCGCCTGGCGGGAGCGAGGGCTCACCTCACGGTCTCCTATCGCGGCCTCTAAGCGGAACTCTCTCTCGTCGCTCAGATACCACTTCCAGAGTCGGTGCGACGCCTCGTTTAGAGCGGACACACTCACGCCCAGCGCCCTGGCGGCCTTCTGGTCTGCGGCGCGGAACCTGTCCTGTTGTCCCTGCAAGGGTAGAGAGCGCTCGAGTGCCAGCCCGCTGGTGAAGAAGGTCCCGTCGACTATCTCAGCGAGCTCAGCCGGCCGCTCGAGCCTGTAGTGGCCTATGAGCACCGGATGGCCGTCAGTCCCGAGGAAGTCCCCGAGGCCCACCCCGAAGATGAGGAGCAGGGCGAGGAGGTCGTCCCCCACGCCGCGGCTTCCGTCCTCGAGGTGGCGAACGGTGCCCTCAGTCCAGTCGAGCCCGAGCTGACGGGCGCTCCCGGCGAGGTCCTCACGGGTCCAGCCCCTCGCGGTGCGGTGCTCTCTTACCTTGTCCCTGACCAGGTCCGTGAACCGGATCGGGTCCCCTCTTGCCTGAGCCATTAACACGCACCCTATCACCCTCAAGGTGTCTTTAGCCAGGATGCTTGACATGATAGGCCGCGCCGTTAGACTTGAGGTTCAAGCTGTTAGTCCACAAGCATCGTGAGGTGAAGATGAACGCCCCGGACACGTCCAGCCCGCTGAGCCGTTGGCGACGCGGCGCTGGGTGGACACTCCAAGAGGTTGCGGATGTCGTCGGCTGTTCGACGGCCATGATCTCCCGCCTTGAGCGTGGCCAGCGCAATGCGAGCCCAAAACTGCGGATCGCCATGGCGCGCCGTCTCGGCGTCGCGGTGGGGGATCTATTCGAGGTCGAGCCGCTGGAGGACGACGGTGGGAAGTAACCGGCTCCTGACCGTGCCAGAAGCCGCGGCGCGCCTAAATGTGACGGAGCGGTGGGTGCGGCGGGCCATTTTCGAGAAGCGCTTCGCCGTAGTTCGTCTCGGCCGCCTGGTGCGAGTCCCGGCCGAGGCCCTGGATGCCTATGTAGACGCCAACGCGGTTCCCGCGGCGAGGAGCGGGGGAGTGGTGCCTCTCGCACGACGGCTCGCCCGCTAAGCAGCAGCCCGGCGGCGGAAACCGACCGGGCCACAACTAAACACGACAGGAGTTACAACTGATGTCTACAGTACCAAACGACAACGCCTATGACGATCTAGCGCAACGAGCGGCGCAGGACTTTCCGCGGGCCTGGGTGCCCTCCGAACAGGACCCGACAATCGTCGGGGAGTTCCGGAGACTGGAGGCGGGCACTACCGCCTACGGTCCAGCCCGGATCGTCGTCATCCGAACGCAAGACGGCGCGGAGCGTTCGATCTGGTTGTTCCACGCAGTCCTGCGCAACGAGTTCGGTCGTGTTCGCCCGAGGGTTGGCGAGCTCGTTGCCGTCAGGTATCTGGGAAGGAAACAGGGCGCCGCTGGGCAGTCCTACTCGGCTTACCGAGTTGTAGCCCAGCGAGATGAAGGCGCGCCGGATTGGGATGCCCTGGACAGTCCAGAGGGAATCGGAGACGAGGGGGACTGGGGCGCAGTTGGACCGTGACCCCCGCGGTGACGACCACCCCATACGGCAGCGCCGCCCTCGAACGGGAACTCGCAGACCTACGTCAAACCCCTGACGGCACCCGCAATGAAGCTCTGAACCGCGCCTCCTATTGCCTTGGAAGGCTGGTGGGCGGCGGTGAGCTCGACGGCCCCACTGTTGAGGACGAGTTACTCGGCTCTGCGCTCGAGATGGGACTTCACCCCATAGAGGCGCGCTCGACCATCCGCAGCGGCATGCGCGCCGGAGCCAGGCGACCGAGGGGCGCGCCAGAGAAGACCCCGACAACTCAAGAGCCCGAGAACGCGTGGCACATGCCGCACGACTTGGCACTCGCGCTCAAGTGCAGAGAGGCATTCCCCTTCGAATGGGAAGCGGCCAAGCTACTCGCGCTCTTGCCGGGAGAAGGAGCGCGCTTAGAGGTTGAGCGCAACCGGGACTACCTGGCGCGCCGTGGTGATGTCGACCTCATCCTGCGGACCGCCTATCTCGTTCGAGGTACAGCCATGTTTCGGTATTGCTCGGCAAAGAGCGCCGACCCTCGCGGTGTAGCGACGGCCGTTAAGGGCCTTCTTTGGAGGCTCGAAAATGACTAACAGCCTTACCATCGACGAGGTTGTCGAAGTTTTCCGGCGCCATCTGTACCTGCCCGACGACACCCCACTCGTCGCCATCTGCGGGGCGGTTGCGGCCAACCTGCTCGAAGCCGATCCCGTTTGGCTCCTGTTGGTCGGCGCGCCTGGTGACGGAAAGACCGAGCAGACCCAACCGCTCACCGGGCTTCCGTATGTCCATGCGGTGGGCACGTTCACCGAGGGAGCCCTGTTGTCGGGCACGTCCAAGAAGGACAGAGCGGCACACGCCAAGGGTGGCCTGTTGCAGGAGGCGGGCGAGTTCGGAATTCTTTTGTGCAAGGACTTCGGCTCGGTGTTGTCGATGAACCGAGACACCCGCAACTCTGCCCTGGCCGCGCTGCGGGAAATCTACGACGGGTCATGGGTGCGCCACGTCGGCACCGATGGCGGGCAGAAGCTCGAGTGGACGGGCAAGCTGGGATTTATCGGCGGTGTCACTCCGACCATCGACCGCCACCATGCGGTGATGGGAGTGATGGGGGAGCGCTTCCTGTTGTTGCGCCTGCCCAAGGTCGGCAAGGACAGGCAAACAGAGCGCGCCTTGCGGCGCCCGGGAAGTCCCAAGGCGATGCGGGATGAGCTGGTGTTCGCGGTCCAGCGCCTCTTCGCTGGGGCGACCAATCGCACGCCAGTCGAGTTGAACGACGAAGAAGTGGCGCGCCTGACGGCCTTGGCCGATTTCGTGACCACGTGCCGAAGTGCAGTCGAGCGAGACGGCTACTCACGGGAGATAGAGCTCGTCCCGCCCTCAGAAGCCCCCACGCGCCTGGCGCTGCAACTCCGAAGCCTGCTCTACGGGTTGGACACCCTGGGAGTGCAGCGGCAGCGCGCCTGGAGGATCGTCCAAAAGGTGGCGCTGGATTCGATGCCCGCACTGCGCCGGCGTGTCATCGAGGCCCTGGCGGAAAGTGGCGAGATAAAGACGCCAGAGTTTGCCGACATTCTCGACTACCCGACATCGACCGTGAGGCGAGCCCTCCAGGACCTCACCGCCCACGGCGCCGTCACCCGGACGGCTCGAGGGAAGGGAAGTGGCTCCGACTCCTGGGCACTGTCGCAGTGGACCACCGACCACCTGGCCGCTCTTGTTCCCGAAATGTCAGTAGGAGGGCATGAAGCTCTTGTTCCCGAAATGTCAGTAGGCAAGAGTGGAGCACCCCCCGAAACACCAAAAAAGGCCGCTGACCTGCGCTCTTATACTCTCCCCTCCGCGCCTACTGACATTTCGGGAACACAAAGTGTTCCCCCTTTGCCTTTGGTTTCCGAGAACCCTGATCCATTGGTTAGTGAGCCCGAGCACACCCGACAGTGCTCAGACTGTGGGCGGTTGACCTTCGCGTCGGACGGGTTCTGTCTTGGGTGCCGTGAAAGGAAACAGGCATGAGCCCCGCCAGGTCCAACCCCAACAGCATATGGAGGGTCTACGCTGACGGCTTCGGTCTACCGCATTCCTTCGGCTAGAAGGCTTGCTGTTGATCTGATCGGCGGCTGACCGTCCTTGTCAGCGCTGGCTCACCGGAGACTGATGTGGCCCCGGTATACGTAGGTGATCGGATCTCCGATGATGTCCTTGAAGTCGACCCGGCCGGTTGCGTTCGCGAACCCGCCCGTCCCGCTGCCGGAGACGATTTTGTGCTGGCAGCGGCCGCGCACCTCGGCGCCGTCGCTATCCAACTTGGCCTCGAACTTGTACGTGGTGGTGAAGGTACCGACGGGGCCGCCATCGAGCCGGCCGACGAAGAGCTCCTCGCCGCTCTCGAGGTAGACACCGCCTGGGGTGGTCCGGGCGGTCTCAATGTGGGTGTACCAGCACCCGTCGAGGCTGCCCCTCATCACGAGCGGGGGATAGCTGTCGTAGGCCGAGGGGGGTTCTTCGGGGCAGGTCCCTGGGTTAAAGAAGGCCGCCGTTCCGGTGAGCTGGTTGGTCGCCGCGTGCGCCGGGAGCGCCAGGGGCAGGCTGGCCAGCAGGACGACGAACGTGAGTCGTCGGATGGTTCTGGACACGGTGTTCCCCCCTCGAATCGGTGAGTCTCGTTACCCACCATACGCCCAGCCGGAGGACGGTGTCGAGGGTCGGATGAGACTGGCTCCGGGACCCCACCCTCTATACACGCCACCGCTGAAAGTGCCACCACTACTGGGAAGAACTGGCTAGGTTTACATAATGCTTATTATCTTCAATGCTTCTCCCTCGGCCAGCCAGTCGCAGGCCCCTGACCTGCACTTATGCGTTCGGCAGCGCCCCACCTCAACCGTATGGGATTCGGCTATCAGGCCCATCTGGCGAACCATCTTCAGTCGGCTTGCCCAGCTTGAACACCGACCTGAACACCGACCAGAACAGCCGGCGGTTGTTGCGGGGCGGGGCACGGCGAGAGTTACCTCCGGAAACGGTTTCCGAAGGTTGACCCTAGGTACCCATCGGAATCGAGTTCCGATGGGTGAAAACCTCGGAAACGGTTGCCGAGGTTACTTCTCCCTAGCCCTTGCGAACGGGGCAATTGCTGCCACTGTGGCATCAGTCGGATCATCCCGAGCCCCCTACGCCAGAGATAGTGGAAACGGTTTCCGATATCTCCCCCGGGGACACCTACCTCGGCGGCTAGAGCGGCCACTCAATCATCCTCCACCTTTTCCACCGGGGTCCAAATCTTCTGCTTGGTATCCAACTCGCTGGACTTTTGCATAAGCCACTGGTACGGCCGATACGCCCAGGTGAAGGGAACATAAGGCAGCACCTTGCCGGCTAAATAGGCGAGCCAAGCGAGGCCTAACCTCATCCGTGGCATGTGTTCCATCCTCTAACGGAATGTCTGAGTTCTTGAACTATCCGGGATAGAATTCCATAAGTACCGATAACACTGTGCAGCGCCCCCGTCCTAGGGAGAACGAAGTGGCAGCCTCCACCGAGGCCAAGACACAGCTGAAGGCCCTGGTTGACCCGCGCCTGCATAAGGCAACGAAAATGCTTGCTGTATCCAGAGGCGTGACTATCTCGGCCCTGGTCCAAGATTTGCTCGAGCACGAACTCGAACAAGTGCCGGACTCCCGATGAGCTCACAACCCTTGGCCCCCGTCACGGCCACTGAACCCATGGCTACGGCGATGGCGCCTGCACCCATGGCCTCCTCTGCGCGCCGCTGCAGTGCGCACTCGTCCCAGACGGGCCAGCCCTGCCGCGCCACAGCCGTCAGGGGAGCGACAGTCTGTATCGCCCACGGCGCAGGCGCACCGGCGGTTAAGGCCAAGGCCAGAGAGCGACTGGAGCGTCAGAAGCTCGGGGCGTTCCTAGCAGCCCAAGGCATCGACGAGGCCGCCGGCGACCCGCACGAGATTTATGTCCGACACCTGACCGCTGCCGATGCGACGGCGGTGCGGGCCAGGGAACTGGTAGCGGACCTTGACGAGCTCACCGTCACGAATCACAACGGCGATCAAAAGCTTCACGTCCTACTTCGGCTGTGGGGCGAGTGGGAAGACCGCGTGGCCAAGCTCGCCAAGATCGCACACGACAACGGCTTCGGCGCCGTCCAGTTGGCCCAGTCCCAGGCCCAAACCATGATGGAGGCCTTCACGGCCGCCATGAACGACCCCGCCCTGAATCTGTCTGACGAGCAGAAAGCCGTAGCCAAAAAGGCCGCGGCGCGCCACTTAAGAACACAAGCCGCCACCGAGTAAAGGAGCCTCGAATGAAACGACTGCAGTACGCACCAGGCATCACTTATGGAAGTAGGAGCACTCTGAGTTTTCCGCCTCAGCCCGTTGTGGGCAGGGGCGCGCAAACTACCCAGATCAAGGAGGCCAAGCCCGTGAGCACGTCCAGCAACCTGAGCGCCGCCGACATCGCCGAGCGTGTCCGCGCCGCCGTGAAGGACGGCCGCATCAAGGCGGACGAGTCGGACAGTTGGACGGACCTGCTTTCCGAGAACCCAAACCACGCCGACCTATTGGAGCAGCTCGCCGCCGTCCCTGGCCTGAACGACGAGCCGACGAACCTTTCCGCTGTTTCCGTCCCGAGCTACACAAACATGAGCGCGGGCGACTATCGTCAGCACTTACCCGCGAGCGCACCTAAGCTTTTCGACGCCGGCGACCTTCCGCTGACAACCGCAAGTGGCCTCGACGTGGACTTACTCCGCCAAGTTCCGTGGCAAGCCCGCCCTGCAGTGGCACGGGCGAAGACCTATGCCGAGGCGCACGAGCTGGTGACGAAGTACAGCGGCGAGCTCGGCCAGATACAGGCCGACTTTGACGCAGTCTCTGGTGGCGACCTGTTTGGTGACGTGATGGATTACGAGAACCGCATCGAGGAGTGGGGCACGTGGGAGGCCACAGACGCTGAGGCACGACAGTTGACCGGAGGCCCCTCGGACCTCATGAAAAAGCAGATGGCACAGTTCGCCGAGGTCAACAAGAGCCGCAAGAACCAGGGCAACCCCGGTGACTTCTTCCCCTATGACACAGACCCGCTGAACGTCTTCAGCAAGAGGCACGGGAATTACCAACGGTTCGGCGGCAAGTAGTGAAGCGTGGCGAGCCCCTTACCTACCCGAAGAACGTCCAGACATCCCAGGGCACCTCGCTGGGTTCGGGCTGGCGTGATCCAGACGGCCGGCGGTGGGTGCACGTGCTGGACGAGCACGGGTCAGCATCGGTGGATGAAAGGCACGTGCCCGAAGTGCTCTCGCAGGGCTGGAAGGATTTGCTCGCGGGATGGGACGACCACGCCGAGTGAACCGCGTCCCGTGCATCATTTGTCATCGGCCGGACCGTGAGGCCATCGACCACGCCATCGCCCAAGGCGCAAGCTTGAGGGAAGTGGGGCGCGCCTATAACGTTCAGCACACCGCCGTGTTTCGTCACAAGCGCGACCACACCGCGCATGAAATCGCAACCCTGAACGGCGCGCACAAGGTGCAGGATCGTGGCACCGCCCTGGCGCGCCTGGAGGCCCTCTACACCACCGCTGAGAAGCTGCTGAAGAAGGCGCTCAAGGATTCCACATCCGTAAATGGACAAGTGCAAGTTGTCAAAGAGGTGCGCGCCTGTCTCGAGTTGATAGCGAAGATGACCGGCGAGCTCAACGAGCGGCCCCAAACCGTGAACCTCATGATGGCGCCGCAGTGGCTTCAGGTGCGCGCCGCACTCTTTCAGGCCCTGGAAGATCACCCGCAAGCCCTGGAGGCCGTAGCGGGCCGCTTAGTGGCCTTAGAGAACAATTCGCGGGAATTAGTGCGTGGCTGACACCCTCGAGGCCACTAACCCCCTGGCCCTCGATCTCGCCCGTGCACTCGACCCCGTCACACTTGCTAGCAAGATCGGGTTAGAGCCCGAGCCGTGGCAGGAGTTAGTCCTCCGATCCCGTTACCCGCGGGTGCTGCTCAACTGCCACAGGCAGGCTGGTAAGAGCACCATTGCGGGACTACTCGCCGTTCATGTTGCTCTGTACCAACCTGGAAGCTTGATTCTTCTCTTGAGCCCCGCGCAGAGACAGTCCCAGGAGCTTTTCAAAAAAGCTATCCACGCATACCGCGCTCTCGGCCGCCCCGTCCCACCCGAGACGGAGAACAGATTGGCGCTCGAGCTTGAGAACGGCTCCCGAATCGTCAGCCTCCCGGGACAGGAGGCAACCGTAAGAAGCTTCTCCAATGTCCGCCTACTTGTCGTCGACGAGGCCGCCCGCGTACCTGACGAGTTGTATTTCTCAGTGCGGCCAATGCTGGCTGTGAGTAAGGGCCGGTTGGTTGCCATGTCTACGCCGTTCGGCAGGCGCGGCTGGTGGTACGACGCGCACCGAGGCGGAGCCGAGTTCGAGAGATATGAAGTGAAAGCCACCGACTGCCCTCGCATTTCGCAAGCCTTCCTCGAGGAAGAGAAGGCAACCATGGGTGATTGGTGGTGGCGCCAGGAATACATGTGCGAATTTATGGATGCAGCGACATCGGCATTCACTGTCGAGGACATCGAAAAAGCCTTTGATTCGGAGGTGAAACCTTGGGACCTATTATCTGCGGCTTGGATGTAGGGCAACGGCGCGACCCCACCGCCATCGCAGTCGCCGAGCTGAGCCAACGGGAGCGCTCGATTATCCCCCACAAGGATCAGCGAAGAACCCCGACCGGCCTGACGCTGCCCGAGTCCACGTTCATCATTCGCTCACTAGGCCGCCTGCCGTTGGGCACTTCGTATCCGATGGTTGTCCACCGAGTCAGCGAGGTGCTCATCCGCCTGCGCGCCATGGACCCCTACAACCAACCCGAACTGGTGGTGGATGCCACCGGAGTCGGTATGCCGATCTACGACGAGCTCGCTGGCGCGCTCAACGATCTCGCCCGGGTGGTGCCAGCGACGTTCGTGGCTGGTGGGCGCTTCGAGCGCGACGGACACGGCATCCGGTTGGGGAAGGCGTATCTCGTTAGCCGGCTGCAAGCCCTGGTCCAGGCCGAACGCATCCGCCTGCCCGAGACGGACCAGGCCAGGGCCTTGGCCAAGGAACTCACCGATTACGAGATACGCGTCGACGAGAGCGCCAAAATGACGGCGGGGGCGTTCAAGGTAGGCACCCACGACGACCTCGCCACTGCCTTGGGTTTGGCCGTGCTGCAGGACAAGACACCCGGCCGCTTTTTCATCGTCGAGAACGACCCCGATGAAGTGGCCGCCCTCGACAACGCCATCGGCGTCGACTGCTCGCTGAATATCCTCGACGAGACAGTTACGGGCTTCTGAGATGCCCAACCCAGAGATATCACAGCACAACCTGGGACCCCGAGACCTAGGCGGCACTGGGCGCTTTCGGTACGAGGCCAACGGCGCCGACATCGATCGCCTCAGCCGCCGCAAGCGGCTCGCGCTCGTGCTCCGCTTCTACTCTGACCAGCTCCATGACCAGGGAGCGTTCATGGG
>JACDDL010000229.1:0-1005 GCA_013817045.1 Actinomycetota bacterium
TTGATCTCCGCGTCCTTGGTGGCAACAGCTGTGTTTGCCGCTGTCAGGGTCGCCTGCAGCGGCGCAGCTTGTTGCTGCAGTGCGCTGCTTTCCTTCTGCCTGGCCAGCAGCTGCGCGTTCAGGGCGTCAACGTCGGTCTTCAGCTTGGCCAGGTCACCCTGCAACCCTGAGATCAAGGTGTTCTTGTCGGCGATCTGAGCAGTGACCTGATCGAGCTCGGCCTTGAACTGCGCGATCTGAGCAGCGCGAGCCGCTCTCGCCGCCTGGTTTCCACCATTGATCGCCTCTAGCCTCACTATCTCGGCATCTAGGTACGTTTTGCGGGCCTGTAGGGCAGCAAGCTCGTCCTGGGCCTTCTTCAGATCGGCCTGCTTGGCTGTGATCGCGGCGTTCTTGGCGACTATCTGATTTTCAAGCGTGGCGACCTGTGCGTTCACTAAAGCGATCTCCGCATTCTTGGCGACGACGGCGTCGGCCGCCTTCCTTGCTTCCGCCTGCAGAATGGTGAGCTCGCCCTGCGCCTTCGTGATCTCAGCGCTCTTGACCGTAAGCGCCTCGGCGGCCTTTCGCGCATCTGCCTGCACGGTCGCGAGCTCGTCCTGCGCCTTTGTGATCTCCGCGTTCTTGGCGGTGACGGCGTCGGCAGCGGCTTTCGCGCCTGCCTGCAACTCCGTCAGCTCGGTCTTCGCTGCAAGGACCTTTGCGTTCTGGGCGTCTAGCTCAGCCTGCGCGGCTGTGCCGCTGGCCTCGAGTCGCGTCAGCTCGGCCTCGGCGTCGCTTACCGCATTCGTCGCCGTAGCGACGCTCGCCGCGGCCTCCTCGGCGGTCTTGGACAGCGTCACCAGCTCGCCCTCAGCAGCTTCGATCTGGTCGTTCTTTGCGCTCAGATCCCCTGCGGCCTTCGTCGCCGCGGTCCGCAACGTCGCAAGCTCGGCTTCAGCCGAGCTGATCTGGCCGTTCTTCGCAGTGATCTTCGCCTCGACCGAGGCAGCCTGCGCCTCGAGG
>JACDDL010000229.1:1015-4479 GCA_013817045.1 Actinomycetota bacterium
CCTCGAGGTCGGCGGAGGCCGCCTTTGCAGTGGCGAGATCCGCCTGCAACGGGTTCAGTTGTCCCTGAACGATGACCTTCTGCGCCTGGAATGCCGCAAGCTCGCCCTCGGCTCTTATGATGGCCGCTTTGGTGGCGACTTGATCGGCGGTTACGCGGTCGAGCTCGGTGGTCGCTTTTACGATGTCGATGTTGAGCTGCACGCCCTCTGCTTCGAGGCTTGCCACCGCCTGTTTGGCCTCGGCGATTTGCGTGGTCAAGGTGGCCGCATTGGTCTGTAAGACCGTGCGCTCGGCCTGGAGCTTGGTGATGAGCTCGGCGTTCTTTCTTGCGGCCGCCTTCAATAGGTTCTCCTGCACCGTGCCGCGGTGCGCGAGCTGGTTCACCACGCCGTTACAGATCCCGCCTACGGGTGCCGTTTCGGCGGATGCGGGGCTGGTCGCCGCCATGGGGCCGATAATTGCCGATATCGCCAAGGCAGCAGCAACGCTGCGTGGCGCGCGCTTGGGCGAGGCGACCCCCGACCGGGCGTGCCCTCCACCCTGTGCAGCCACCTTGCCTACAGGCCAAATGCTTTTGATCATTGTTTTGGCTTCCTCCCCTAATGCCGCTCGCATCCCTACGAGAAGCGCTGACTTTATGGAGTCAGTCTACCTGTTTCTTCCAGATACGATGACGCAGGGTGGTCGAATCGCTAACTCTCCGTAATCCGTAGGAATCCGCTCACGCTCCGCACCCAGGAGGGGAGGTAGGAGGCCTGTCCACCCCGGAGATCGTCGAGGGCTCGATCGCTCGGGGGCGAGGGCTTCGGCCAGTTCGGCCCGCCTTGAACTTTCATCAGTCAGGCCATTACAGGATCTCCAGCATGTCTTTGATCAAGAACACGCCGCTGGCAATTCCGATGAGGACTAAGACGGTGGTTCCGAGCCATGTAACCCACACCGATGAGAGAAATCCGCGAAGGACCTGAATCCGCCGGCCGACCGACCAGCCGACAACGAGGAGCGCGACCAATATCCCGCCCAACCCGTTCGCACCAGTTCCCATAAACACGACCGGAACGAGGATTAAGACGATCCCCATCCAGGGGGCGAATCTCCCCGGTGGTCGGTCGAGAAGCCGGTCAACCGCTTTGGCTACGAAATAGCCGTAGAGGCCGGGCAGCAGGACAAACAACCCGATCGCCAAGCTGTGAGGCTTGATAGCAGTGAAGTCCACCCCGTTGGGATCAACTATCAGGGCTCCGCCTCGACCCTCCTGTTCGTCAGCCTCTCTCTGGCAACGATCAGCGCCCAAGCGCAGAAACCCTCTCGGCCTTCGTCGCCGAATGGCTTCCAGTCATCCGGGCGTCGATCAGGCCCTCGACCTGGGAGAGTTATCGGGCAAACCTCGCCAACCACGTGCTTTCGCGCCTCGGGGGAGCGGGCCTTGGCGATCTCGGCCCCACGGACCTGAACCGCCTCTACCTCGAGCTCCTTTCCTGCGGACGGGCAGACGGTACCGGTGGGCTGTCTGCCAAGACCGTCCATTACGTCCACACGATCGTGCATCGGATGCTGCGCGATGCGGTTAGGTGGGGCCGGATCGAGCGCAACCCCGCGTCTTTGTGTGACCCCCCGCGCCAGGTGCGCCCGGAGATAAGCCCGTGGGGTGAGGACGAGGCCAAGCGCTTTCTCTTGGCGGTCAAGGACGATCCCCTCTACGCCCTCTATGTCCTTGCTATCACCACGGGGCTGCGCCGGGGCGAGCTGTTGGGGCTCACCTGGGCATCGATCGACCTTCCCCGGGCCCGGCTCTTTGTCGGCCAGAGCCTCGTCGTCGTCAACTACTCGCTCGAGCTGTCGTCTCCCAAGACCCGCAGGTCGCGCCGCTCGGTGGCACTCGATGAGGGCACCGTGGCCGCGCTGACAGCCCACCGCTCCCAGTCCCAACAGGCCGGTCCTGGTTACCCTGGTTCAGGAAGGAACTCCGGGCTGGTGTTCACCCGCGACGACGGCTCGCCGGTTCACCCCCACAGCGTGTCCCAGGGCTTTGACCGCCGCATCAGGCGCCTCGATTTGCCCCGCATCCGCTTCCACGACCTCCGCCACACCAGCGCCACGCTCGCCCTGTCGGCCGGCATCCACCCCAAGGTCGTGTCCGAGCGCCTTGGCCATGCCAGTGTCACCATCACCCTCGACACCTACTCCCACGTCGTCCCCACCCTGCAGGAGGAGGCGGCGGCGAAGATCGGCGCGCTGGTCCTTTAGCCAGAAACCAGTTCAGCGCTTAGGGCTTTTGGCTCAAGCCGTCACCCTGTTCTAGCCGGCATCCTCGTGGCCGCTGCCCGAACCGAACCAAGCAAATGCCCTTTTTTACCGACTCGCGAAACTCGCGAAACCTTCTGATTCAGATGATGTGTCTCATAACCCGGAGGTCGTAGGTTCAAATCCTACCCCTGCAACCACTAAGGCCCTGGTCGCCGCTACTTCAGGGTCATGCCAGCTCGGGCTCGCTAGGTCATCTCATCGGCGCCGCCCGGGTGCTCTCTCCTCAGCCGGTCGAGGACGAAAATCGCGCCTAGCGGCCCGGTCACAATGCTCAGAGCTACGAACATCGAAGACCATCCGAGCTCAGCGCGGTCCACCAGGACCAGAAGGGCATAGGCCAGAAACAGCAGTCCATGCAGCATCCCCACAGCGGAAACGCCTGCCTCGCTGCCCACGAACATCATCAGCAGCAAACCGAGAAACGAAACGGTCTCCAGAATCGAGACAAGCTTCAACCTGGTAACGGGCCCATCCATAAATGTCCTCCTCACCGTCCCCTCACCAGAGATCTCGCTCCCTTCGAAAGGCATGTACCGACGGAGAACGCTTTGTCCTCCCCTTTCACCATGACACCTCGAACTGGAGAGCGCGTCGCACTGGTCTCGATGGTCTACGTGTGCTGCGGTGGGATCACCGTCCAGCTACCTCGGAAACGTGAGTATCTTTCTGTCCTGCCTGCTGTTGGCACTGGCTGTGAACGGCTGGCGCCTTTTTCTTTCGCAGAGCTCGATGAAGTTTCGGAGCAGTGCGTGTCCGCATTTGCTCAGGATGGACTCGGGGTGAAACTGCACTCCTTCCACGGGATGGTGGCGGTGACGGATTCCCATGAGAACGCCATCCTCGGTCCACGCAGTCGCGTAGAGATCAGCAGGCAAAGTTCGATCGACGACCAAGGAATGGTAGCGAGTAGCGCGCAACGGAGAGGGAAGGTTACGGTATACGCCCTGCTGATCATGTCGGATGAGTGATGACTTGCCGTGAACAGCTTTTCCTGCGCGCACAACTCGGCCGCCGTAGGCCTCTCCAATGCATTGATGACCGAGGCAGACTCCCAGTATTGGCACCTGGGCACCCAGCCTTCTTACGACTCCCGTACTGATTCCGGCTTCCTTTGGAGTGCAAGGTCCGGGGGAAATAACGATTCCAATCGAGGCCA
>JACDDL010000230.1 GCA_013817045.1 Actinomycetota bacterium
GTCCCATTGGAACCACAGCCCGGGCTCGGGGACCCAGGGACGGAAGATGCGCCGGTGGCCGCGTTCGTAGGCTTCCTTGGCGGTCGCGACCGCGCGCCGGGTCGTGCGTTCGGATCCCTCGTAGCCCATCGCACGGAGCTTGTCGTGAACGACATCGGCCCGGACGTCGCCTTTGGAGCGCTCGACCAGCTCCTCGATCTTGTCGAGGAAAGGGGCGGCGATGCTATTGCGTGCCGGTGTGTCGAGCTCTTTGCCGACGCCGCGCAACGCGACGTAGCGTGCAACGGTCTTGGGGTCACAGCCAGCGAGCCGTGCTGCGGCCCGGAAACTGCCGGTCAGATCGAATGCCTCCAGAATCTCCATGACCTCCTCGTTAGGCTTCATCGGCGCCCTCCTGGCTCGGCCTCTATGACACGGCCGACACAAGCCCAGGAGGGCGTGCCCTTCGGTGATATCGAGGAGATTAGGTGGCCGTCAGTGGGGATTTCTGATGGCCGTCAGTGGGGATTTTCGTGGCCGCCGTTGTGGAGTTTTCCGTGGCCGCCGACATCAATCAGGTCCACTGCGCTCCGCCGCCATAACGCCCAAGGCAGAGCAGATTCGTGAGAGAACCCTCATGCTCCTCTCACGATCTGCTAACGATGGACCGGCAGGATTGAGCGATGAACTTATCCCGAGCACGATCCTGATCGCGGTCTCTGCAGGTCCTTTCATCGTTCCCTTCACTCGACGTCGCCGCGGCTCGTCCCCCTGTCCGTAGTGCTGAGAAGGCCCTTTGCGTTTCATGAAGATTTCATGCAAAGTAGCCTCATGTTTGGACCAGATGGCGCGGTGGCATCAGAGCCGCGTCAACACCTCTTCGCGGCACACGAGAGACGGAGGTAGTGGTGATCAAGCTTCCCGAGGACCTGACCAGGGCTGTGGCTCTGGATCCGGGATACCGACGGGCTTTTGAGGCCTTGTCGTCCAACCAGAAGGAGGACTTAGTCGGATGGATCGAGAGCGCGAGTGATCCCACCCACCGGAGGCGCCGGATCGACATGGCCGTCAGGTCGCTTCGCTGAGACACGAACGCCGGGCCGTGGGAGCGGGCAACAAAGGATCGAACCAGGCTGAGAGGCATCTTGCCCCGGGAAGATCGGGGTGAGCAGCTTCGTCCGCCCGTATCGTGACCGCGATCTGGCCGCGTTGCTCCAACTATGGGGACGTAGCGGACCGGCGCGGGGCGGGACGGACCTGCTCACCGTAGACGACGGAGTCGATGTCCTTCATGTGGACGGCGCAGTATGTGTGGTCGCGGATGACGACGGCGCGATCGTCGGTTTGGCGCTCGGGCTCGCCGCGGGTGCGATCGGTTGGATCCTGCGAGTGGTCGTCGCGCCCGAGGGCTCCGAGAACGATCTCACCCCCCGTCTGCTCGACGAGCTCGAGGCGCGACTGGCCGAGATCGGAACGCGCAAGCTCATCGGTCTCGTCGTGCGCGACGAGACCGTCCATGCGCGACTGATCGAGCGGGGTTACGCGGAGGCCCGTGACGTGCTGTGCATGCAGAGGCCCGTCCCGACGAGCTTGGCCACACCTTCGGCCCTTGGCGAGCTTGGTGGGCGAATGGTTGAACCGGGGTTGTGGGAATCCCTGAAAGGACTGAAGGACGCCAAGGAGATCATCGAGCGCCGCGTGATCCTGCCGCTTGCCGAACCACAGCTCGCAGCCCGTCACGCGGTGTCCCCTCCGAGCGCGGTCGTGCTCTTCGGACCGCCTGGGACGGGTAAGACCACATTTGCCAAAGGGATCGCGTCGCGTGTGGCGTGGCCGTTCGTCGAGATCCAGCCGAGTCAGCTCGCAGCCGAGGGGCCCGAGCGTCAAGCCGAACTGCTGTCCCAGACGTTCGACCGCATCTTCGATCTTCCTTCCGCGGTCGTATTCGTAGACGAGGTTGAAGACCTCGCGTCGAAGCGCGACGAGGATCGGCGCGTGAACGTCAGTGTGACCAACGAGTTCCTCAAGCAGATCCCGCGTTTCCGCGACGTCCCCCATCACCTACTCGCCTGCGCTACCAACTGGATCAGTCGCCTCGACTCGGCCTTCCTTCGCCCCGGACGTTTCGACTACGTCCTGCCGGTAGCGCCCCCGGATCCCGAGGCGCGCGCCTCCATCTGGCGCCGTTACGTCGAGGAGATCACCGAAGAGGAAGTGGACATCGACACCCTTGTAGGCGCGACGGAGTTCTTCACTCCTGCAGATATCGAGTTCGCGGCACGCAAAGCCGCCCAGCGTGCCTTCGAGCGCGAGCACTTCCAAGGCGCCGGTAAACGCGCGGTAATGGAAGACTTCCTCGGAGCTATAAAGGAAACTAGGCCGACGCTATCTGCGGACCTAGTGGAGGAGTTCAACGCCGATACCGCGAGTTTCGCGCGCTACTGAGGATCCGTGTGCCGCCCACGTCTGCCGCTCGGTCAGTGGAACTCGACCGTGATCTCGAGGCCACCTTCGGGCCGGTTCCGAGCGTGGACGTTCCCGTGGTGGGATGCCGCAACCGCGGCAACGATGGATAGACCCAGGCCCGCAGCTCCCCGCCGCGAACCCGCACGCGTGTAGCGGTCGAACATCGTGCCGAGAGCGTCGGCCGGCACACCCGGACCAGTGTCTCGCACTGTCAGGACGGCTCCCCGATCCCGCCGCTCGACCTCGATCTCTACGGCCCCCGCCGCCGGCGTGTGCCTCACTGCGTTGTCGACCAGGTTGGCGACCGCTCGCTCGATAGCTCTTGCATCGCCTGCGAGCCGCGCTTCGCCTAAAGCTCCGAGCGTCACGCCCTGCCCTGCTGCTACGGCCGAGAACCTCGTGACCACGGTTCGAGCGATCTCGCCCAGGTCCACTAGCTCCGGTCGATCGAGCACGACGTCGGCATCCGCGCGCGCCAGCAAGAGCATGTCGTCGATGACGCCGGTGGTCCGATCGACTTCCTCCAGAACGCTCTCTAAGCTCGTCCGTAGCTGCTCGTCTACGATCCGGTCTCCTAATAACTCGACCTCTGCGCGGATGATCGCCAACGGTGTTCGCAGCTCGTGACCGACCTCGGCGGTTAGCTGTCTCTCGCGACGCAAGGCGGCATCGAGCCGCTCCAGCATCCGATTGAGCGTTGCTCCTAGACGGCCGATCTCATCGGCCGTCGGGGGCGTCGAGAGCCGCTGGGACAGGTCGAGGGCTCCGATCGCGTCCGCTTCCGCGGCAAATCGTCGCAGCGGAGCAAGAGATCGTCTGGCGATCACCCCTCCGGCGATCGCACCAACCACCCCGGCAACGACCGTTAGAGGGACGTATACCGCGAGCAGGGCCGCCTCCGCGTCGCTCGCATCTTGGATGGGCGCGGCGACGGCGACAATATGGTCGCGCGCGTCGCCGACGGAGACTCCTGCGAACCGGTAGACGTGCCTGCTTATCGTCGTGTCCCCATAGACCGGCACGCCCGAGGCGACGCGCACCAACGCCCCTCCCTTGACGAGGCCGTCGACGTCTTCTAGGCTCTCCGTCGCAGCAATTACCGAGCCGTCCGCAGACATCAGCTGCACTTCGAGCCCCGACCCGGCCGACGCGCCAACTTTGTCGAGTATGTCCAAGAAATGGTCGGGGAACTCTGCTCCCGGTGCGTCCTGGAGGCTGCGGGCTGCGATACGCGCGCGATCCACGAGCTCGCGGTCGGCCTCGTCGCGCAGCGCCTCGCGAAACTGGCGATGGACGAATACCCCAACGATGACGAGGAGCGCGACCAGCGTTCCTGAGGTCAAAGCCGCTATGCGCGCTCCGAGCGGCAGCCTCCGAAGCCAGCGGGTCATTCCCGTTCCGGGCACCGCAAGCGGAACCCGACACCGCGCACGGTTTCGATGAGGGGATAGTCGAAGCGGCGGTCGAGCTTGTGGCGAAGATTTTTGACGAACGCGTCGATGATGTTGGATTGTTCGTCCGGCCGGTCACCCCACACGTGAAGCAGGATCGTGGTGCGCTGAACGACCTCGTTGCGGTGATGAAGGAGAAACTCGAGCAGTGCGAACTCACGGCGAGATAGCTCGATCGGCTCGCCGTTCCACGACACCACCCGGGTCGCGGGATCCAGTCGAAGTGGTCCGCAGGTCAGGACCGATGGCCGAGGTGGGCGTCCCCGGCGGATGAGGGCGCGCAAACGTGACAGCAGCTCGCCGAGGGCGAAGGGCTTGACTAGGTAATCGTCCGCACCGGCATCCAAACCCGTGATCCTGTCGTCAACCGCGTCGAGCGCGGTCAGCATGAGGACCGGCGCCCATACTTCGGCGCGCCGTAGCCGCCTGCAGACCTCGAACCCGTCGATATCTGGAAGAAGGACGTCGAGCACGATCGCGTCGTAGCCCCCCTCGAGCCCCCGGGGCAGCCCGGCCTCGCCATCCTCGGCTTCG
>JACDDL010000055.1 GCA_013817045.1 Actinomycetota bacterium
ATCCCGCCGCCCGGTTGCCGTGGGACCTATCGGCAATGCGTTGGAGGGCGCGCTGGTGCCGCCTGATCCCCGGCACCGTCACGGCCTCGGTCAAGCGGCGGGCGAGAGCAGAGGGCGCCCCGCCAACCGCCACCGGCGTCCCGCCCTCGGACGCGGGTGGGCTGCCGGTGCAGGAGACCAGCAGGAGCAGAGCTGCCAGAAGCGGGGCGCCGCGACGCGCCGGCGTGGGCCCGGTGATAGCCATTGGGGACAAGCATCTCAAGCTGAAGTGGCTAACTCTCGAGGGGAAGGTCAGCCGATGCACGAAATGAGCGCGGAAGAGATCCGTGAATTCCTATCCGACGGGACCCGCACAGCACACCTGGCGACGATCAGGTCAAACGGGAAGCCACATGTCGCGCCGGTGTGGTTCGTTCTCGACGGAGACGATCTGGTCTTCACCACCGGAGCCCGCACGGTAAAGGGACGCAACCTGCAGCGCGATCCCAACGTGTGCCTCTCGGTGGATCAGCCGAGCCCGGCATACTCGTTCGTCCAGATCGCCGGCGAGGCAGCGGTGAGCGAAGACCACGGTGAGCTGCTTCGATGGGCGACGATGATCGGCGGCCGCTACATGGGCGAGGAGCAGGCGGCCGGCTTCGGCGCCCGCAACGCCGTCCCCGGCGAGCTGCTCGTGCGCGTGACGCCCGCAAAGATCATCGCGGTGGCGGAGCTTGCCGACTGATCCCGCCCGACCGGCCGCTCCGGCAAACCTTGGTCGAAAACTCGCACTCAGCGGCAGTTTTCGACCTCGGTTTGATCCTTATGTCGTCGTGGGGTAGCCGGCGCTGTTCCAGGCGCTCATCCCACCGATGACGTTCAGCAACGGCGGTTCCTTGTGCATCATCGCCAGCAGGCTTCCCCCGACCGACGAGCGGTATCCGCTGCCGCAAACCACTGCGAGCGGCTTGCCGGTGGGGATCTCGTCGGCGCGCCGCGGAAGCTCTGCGCCCGTGATGAAGTGGGCACCCTCGATGTGCCCGCCCGCCCACTCGGCAGGCTGTCGCACGTCGAGCACGTTGACCTCCCCCGCTGCAACCAGCTCGTGCAGCCGGTGGACCGTCACCTGTGGGAGAACCTCCATATCCTGAGCTGCGGTGCGCCAAGCCGGCATCCCACCGGCAAGCCACCCTGCCGGAACGCCGTAGCCGATCCTCAAAAGCTGCCAGACCGTGGGCCACAACTGATCAGGTGTGTCCAGGACCAGGAGCACGTCGATGTCGGGCGGCAGGACGGTGCCCGCCCAGGTGGGAAAAGATGTGCCGAGGCCGACGTTGAGCGCCCCGGGCACATGACCGGCGCCAAAGGTGTCCGGCGAGCGGCAGTCCAGAACGACCGCTCCTTCGGCGCGCCGTTCGTTGAAATCGGGCACCGGAAGGGCCTGTGGCTCCGGGAGCACCCCGAGCAACGGCGGACCTGCGAGATTCTGCTCCCGCATGCGCCGCCAGTACGGGGGCACTGCGGGCAGGTTGTCGAGGCGAATGCACTCTTCGACGAACTCCTCCGAGGACGAGACGCGCGCCAGGATGGAATTGGTCTTGCGCTCGAAGCCGATGGTGGTCGACAACCTGCTCCCGATGCTCCCGCCGCACAGCGAACCCTTCACGTGGGTGGGCCAGACCTCGAGGAAGTCGGGCAGGCTCCACAGGATCTTCTCCTGGATCGTGTGACAGAAGATGCGCGCCGCATCTTTGGCCTCGGTTGGTCCTCCGAGCAGGTCCGGACGGGCCAGATCGCCCACCAGGAGCGCGCCTCCCGACAACATCAGTGCCGGCTCATCCCCCGCCGTCCGATCGTATACCAGCAGGCTCACGTGCTCGGGCGTGTGGCCCGGCGTGTGCAGGACTTCGAACCCGACGTCGCCCACCTCTATGGTTGCGCCGTCACCCACGGATTGGTGGTCGTAGCCCAACGGCGCTCCCGTCAGGCCGAGGGCCTGGATGGGGGCGCGGGCCGCGAGCTCCGAGATGCCGCTCAGGTAGTCGTTGTGACCGTGGGAGTCGATCGCATAGCAGATGCGCATCCCCTGGCTCTGCGCCGCGTCGAAATAGACGTTGACGTCGCGTCTCGGATCGAGGACGAGGGCCTTGCCCGTCGCCTCGTCACCAACGAGATAGGAGGCGTGTCCGAGGCTTTCGAGGTAGAACTGCCTGAAGAACATGCGCCAGGGTCCTTTCTAGTGACTGGACGCGCAACTTGCGCCCACCGAGAGCCAGTGCGCCGGGTGATTTGATCGCCGGGGCATCAGTTCAACCCGCTTCGCTTTGCATCCTGCGTATGAGCCCTTCGAGCTTTGGAGAGTGGCGAACGGGATAGACCTCGGCCGATGAGTCCAGCGAACGAAGCCCTTCGGGCAGCGAAGCCAGCGTGTTGCTGCACCTCCTCTGGACGGCAGCCAACTGCTCGCGCTCCCCGCATCGCCGTCCGCCGGCCATCACCTGCTGTAACAGCGGAAGGCCGCCGGGCGACGCTTCATCCTCGAGAGCGATGACGTCGTGGGCGTAGCCACGACCGCCGCTGACCCTATACACCTGCTTGCGGCCCGGCAGCGTCGCCTTCCCGGTCGAGAGCTTGATCTTCGGGCCGTGCACGTCCTCCACGAGCTTGTAGGCCCCGCCGAGCGAAGGAGCGTCCCCACTCGTGCCCATCTGCGTACCCACCCCGAACGCGTCGACGGGAACACCCTCCTCTATGAGCGCTTCTATGCGGTACTCGTCGAGGTCTCCGGACAACACGATCTGGACTTGGCCAAGTCCCGACTCATCCAGGATCTTGCGAACCGAAAACGTCAATGTCGCCAGATCTCCGGAGTCGATTCGCACGCCGCTCAATGTGACTCCTTCGGAAGCCAGCTCGTTGGCCACCTGGGCGGCGCTCCGAGCCCCTTCCTCGACGTCGAAAGTGTCGATCAGCAGCACCGCGTCCTTGGGGAAATCGCGCAGGAAGCATCGGAAGGCCTTCACCTCGTCCTCGAAAGCCATCACGTAGGAATGCGCCATAGTGCCGTTGACGGGAATTCCGAACACCTTGCCGGCGAGTACGTTCGAGCTCGCAGCCGCACCCCCTATGAACGAAGCACGCGCCGCTCTCAACCCTGCGTCCGCGCCCTGGTCGCGCCGTAGTGAGAAATCGACAAAGCGGCGCCCTCGGGCGGCAATGTTCACACGTGCGGCTTTGGAGGCAATCATCGTTTCGAACATGATGCAGTTCAGCAAGAACGTCTCGACGATTTGCGCCTCGATCAAGGGGGCCGTGACAGACAGGATTGGCTCGCCATCGAAGACGGCCTCTCCTTCCGGTACGGCGCGCACCTCGCCGGTGAACTCGAGGCCGGCCAGATATCGAAGGAAACCCTCTTCGAACATCCCAAGCGATCGCAGATACGAGATCGCGTCGTTGTTGAAATGCAGATGGTCGAGGTAATCAAGCGCTTGTTCGATCCCGCAAGAGATCAGGAACTTTCGCTGTTGAGGAAGTTGCCGTACGAAAAGATCGAAAGTTGCCTGATCATTCATACCGTGGGCGTGGTAACTGGCCGCCATTGTGAGCTCGTATAAGTCGGTGAGAAGCGCAACATTGTCGTCGGTGACCCAGGTCATATGCCGATCCGATATCGCCGTGGTTTCATTCGGCTGCAACCCCCGCCTCTTCCATGGCTCGAAGCGCAAGAGCGTCGTCTTCGGGCTCGAGATTGACCGCCCGTATCGCATCCCGCAGCACGGTCACCCTGAAGCCTCTTGCTGCGGCATCAAGCGCAGTCGCCCGTACGCAATAGTCGGTAGCGAGGCCTGCCACCACTACCTTGTCGACGCCGCGCTTCCGAAGCATCGTCTCCAGCGGAGTCTGGTCGACCCCACCGCCGGCCAGGTTGTGCTCGCTGAACCCCGAGTAGCCGTCATCCTCACCCATGCCTTTGTGCACCGCCGGTCCCCGGACATCGAGATCAGAATGCAGTGCCGCGCCCCACGTTCCCTGCACACAGTGAACCGGCCATGTGCCGCCGTGCTCGGCGAAGTGTGATGTGACCTCGTTGTGCCAATCCTGTGTGTAGACGACCAGCGCTCCAGCCGACACGGCGCGGTCAACCTCGCGATTGATCACCTCGACGACTCCCTCGCCGCCTTGGACGTAAAGGGCACCCTCGGGGTCGGCGAAGTCGTTCTGGACGTCAACGACTATCAGGGCGGTTCTGTCGTCGTAATCCATCGCTCCCCATCATCGCCCACGGCGGGGGCGGGGTGCGCCATCACATCCGTGCATTATCTTGTGCCCATGGACGGCATTGCGATAGAGGTGCAGAACCTGAAAAAGTCATACGGGGACCTCGAGGCGGTGGCGGGGATCGACGTGCAGGTCAGGCAGGGAGAGGTCTACTCGCTCCTGGGCCCGAACGGCGCCGGCAAGACCACCACCGTTGAGATTCTCGAGGGTTACCGCGAACGCACCTCGGGCGAGGTGAACGTCCTCGGCTACGACCCGGCGCGCGGCGAACGGAGCTTCAAGCAGCGTATCGGCATCGTGCTGCAGTCGACCGGCGTCGAGCCCTACCTGACGGTCGAGGAGGTGGTCGAGCTCCACCGCGGCTATTACCCGTCCCCACGCCCCCTGGACGAGGTCATCGAAGTGGTCGAGCTCACCGCCAAGAGAAAGTCGCGCGTCGGAAAGCTCTCCGGCGGGCAGCAGCGCCGGCTGGACGTAGCGGTGGGCCTGGCCGGAGACCCTGAGCTGCTGTTTCTCGACGAGCCCACCACCGGCTTCGACCCGTCGGCGCGCCGCCATGCCTGGGCGATGGTCAAGAATCTACAAGCGCTCGGGAAGACGGTTTTTCTCACCACCCACTACATGGATGAAGCCCAGAACCTGGCAGACCGCGCGGCCATAATCGTTGGAGGACGGATAGTTGCCGAGGGCCCGCCCGGGACTCTGGGTGGGCGCGCCGAGGCCCCCACCAGTGTCACCTTCCAGCTCCCCCCTCACGCACCTCCGCTCCCAGAGCACCTGCATCCGCATGTGAGCTCATCGCGTGGTGTGCACCTGGAGGCCACCGAGCCGATGAAAACGCTTCACGATCTCACCGGTTGGGCGCTCGAGCACGATGTCGAGCTCGAGAGCCTGAGCGTGGCGCGGCCATCCCTGGAGGACGTCTATCTCAGCCTGACCGGCGAGCCGTCCGATGCGGCGGCGAGCAGCCCGGCGGTCCCGGCCGGGGAAAGGCCGACATGAGCTCGGCTGCGCTCGCCCTGCGCGAGGTCAGGTATCAGAACAAAGCGTTCTGGCGCAACCCTGCCTCGGCGTTCTTCACCTTTGCGTTCCCTTTGATGTTCCTTGTCATCTTCAACCTGTTGTTCGGCAACGCCAAGCGGGTGATCGAAGGACAGACGACCACCACGGCGACCTTCTACGTGCCGGCGATCGCCGCCTTCTCGGTCATAACCGCCTGTTACACGAACATCGCCATCAGCCTTTCGTTCACCAGGGATGGAGGGATTCTCAAGCGGGTACGCGGCACTCCCCTGCCGGCCTGGGCTTTCATGGCGGGCCGAATTGTGCACGCGACGTTGATGGCGGTGCTCTTGGTTGTGATCGTCTGTCTGTTCGGCGTTCTGTTCTACGACGTGAGCATCCCGACCAACACAATGCCCGCGTTTCTGGTCACACTCATTGTCGGCGCCGCGAGCTTCTGTGCGCTCGGGCTTGCGATCACGTGCATCATCCCCAACGGTGATGCCTCTCCCGCGATCGTCAACGCCTCGATACTGCCGCTGCTGTTCATCTCCGACATCTTCATTCCCCTACAGGGCGCGCCGGCTTGGCTCACGACGTTCGCCAAGGTCTTTCCCGTGTGGCACTTTTCTAAAGCCATGCAGGCGGCCTTCAACCCGTTCGAGACCGGCTCGGGCTTTCATCTGACCGACCTTGCGGTTGTGGCTGCATGGGGACTCGCCGGGATGTTCATCGCGGCGCGCTTCTTCTCCTGGGAGCCGCGCCGCTAGAAACCCCCGTGCCGCTAGTACTCGATGCTCGAGTACTCCGCCAGCCTCTCGAGCCGGTGGTAGGCATCGATCAGCCGCACCGTGCCCGAGCGCGATCTCATCACTATCGAGGTCGTCACCGCGCTCTGGCCCCGGTAGCGGATCCCTTTGAGCAAATCACCGTCGGTAATGCCGGTCGCGGCGAAGAACACATTTTGGCCCGAGACCAAGTCGTCGGTGGTCAGCACCTTGTCGAGGTCATAGCCCTCCTGCACCGCACGATCACGTTCCTCTTCGTTGCGCGCCCACAATCGGCCCTGGATGACACCGCCGAGACACTTGAGCGCCGCGGCGGCGATCACTCCCTCCGGCGTGCCACCGGTGCCGAGCAAGAGATCCACCCCGCTTCCGTCACGGGCTGCGGCGATCGCAGCCGCAACATCGCCGTCGGAGATGAGCTTGATGCGGGCTCCGGCCTCCCGCACCTCTTTGACGATCTGTTCGTGGCGCGGGCGGTCCAGCACGATCACGGTCAGATCGGAGATGTCCGTGCGCTTCACCCTGCTCAGACGCTGCAGGTTCTCCGAGGGTGAAGCGTCGATATCGATGACCCCGTTCGCCTCTTCACCGGCTGCGATCTTTTCCATGTAGACGCACGGCCCGGGATCGAACATGGTCCCGCGCTCCGCGGTGGCGACGACCGAGAGGGCGCCGTTCTGACCCTTTGCGGTGAGGGTCGTCCCGTCGATCGGATCGACCGCCACATCGACTACCGGAGGCTGGCCGTTGCCGATGCTCTCGCCGTTGAAAAGCATCGGGGCGTTGTCTTTCTCGCCTTCTCCGATGATCACCGTCCCGTCCATGTCGACGGTGTCGACCATCAGGCGCATGGCGTCGACCGCCGCCTGATCCGCACCCTCCTTGTCCCCCCTGCCCATCCAGCGGGCGGCCGAAAGGGCAGCCGCCTCGGTCACACGCACGAGTTCTATGGCAAGGTTGCGATCCGGAACCTGGGCATTCTCTTTTCTCGGCATTGAGTCCTCCTAGGGTTGACAAGCAACTCTATCGGGAATAAGTACCGGCACCATGCCGAGACTCCGTCGCGCCGACTGCTCAGGCCCAGGTATCACGAGGCGTCGGCGCGGGCGTGGCTGGCAATATCTCGACGATTACGGGGCGACGGTGACCGACCCCGAGATCATTGCCCGCATCAACGATCTGGTCATCCCGCCTGCATGGCAGGAGGTCTGGATCTGCCCCTATCCGATGGGCCACATCCAGGCAGTCGGGACGGATGCAGCCGGCAGGAAGCAGTACCTCTATCACGTCAGGTGGCGGGAGCGACAGGACCAGAAAAAGTTCGATCACATGCTCGAGTTCGCCCGATCGCTGCCTAAGATGCGCCACGCCTGCGCCGAACACCTTGCAGAAGAGGACTTCTCACGAGAGCGTGTTCTCGCCTGTTCGGCGAGGTTGCTCGACCGAGGGTTCTTCAGGGTGGGTTCGGAGGGATACGCCGAGCAGAATGAGACCTACGGCTTGGCGACGATGCTGAAGCGCCACGTGCAGGTCGACGGTGACAGCATCGCCTTCGACTTCACCGCAAAGGGTGGCATACGACGGATCCAATCGGTCGTCGATCAGGACGTGGCTGAGCTGGTCGCACAGCTGAAGCGCCGCCGGGGTGGGGGGCCGGAGCTGCTGCCTACAAGTCCGCCGGCAGGTGGCTCGATGTCAGGTCCGCCGACATCAACGAATACCTCAAGCTCGTCACCGGGGGCGATTTCACGGCAAAGGACTTTCGAACCTGGAACGCAACGGTGCTGGCCGCCGTGGCTCTTGCCGTGTCCGTCAATGTTTCCAAGACCAAGACCGCCAGGAAGCGGGCGATGTCCCGGGCCGTGCAGGAGGTTGCCGAATACCTTGGCAACACGCCGGCAATCGCAAGGTCTTCATACATAGATTCACGGGTGTTCGATCGCTATGGGACCGGCTGGACCATCGCCGGGGCGCTCGATGAACTCGGCCTCGAAGACGAGTATGGGGGGCCTGCGTTCCAGGGCCCGATCGAAGAAGCGGTGCTGGATCTGCTCGAGAACAAAAAAAGCTCTGACGCAGTGGAGAAGACCGCGTAGGCCTAACGGTGCTCAGGGCTCGAAGGGGTCGTCCTGGGTGTTGTCGCAAGACTGATTTCGCTCGGGGCCGTTGCCTGCGAACTCATCGATGTAATCTCGTGTGGCGGCCTCGTCGATCTCTTCGAGCTCCATGATGCGGCCCCAGGACGAGACGACCACGGGTGTTTCCAGACCGGGGTAGGGCGCCGAGAAGACGTGCGAGTCGTACTCGCCCACGAGGGCTTCGATGCGCCCTATCTCCTCGGGGTCGAGGTCGGGCTGGTACTGGATGCCGACTGCGCCGTGCTCGAGATTGTGCACCTGCGTCTCGTCCGGGATCGGCTCACCGTGGACGCCGCACGGGACGACCCCCGGCGCGTGCGTGCCGGACACCGGAGGGGTGGTCTCGTAATCGACCTGCTCGTCGGAGTGCTCGCCCACGCCGTCGGTCGAGAGCTGCTGGATCTCGTTGCCGCCAAAGCTGTCGGGTGCTCCGCTGCGGGTGAAGAACCAGAGTGTGATGGCTGCGAAGACGGCGGCCACCAGTGCGGTGCGGATCGCCCGCCGGCGCGCCGCGGCGCGCCGGGCCTGTTCGAGAGCCCGCTCCTTTTCCCTTCGGCGTTCCTCGAGCCGCTGCTGCCTGCGCTCGTGATCCGCAGCGCCCGACGAGCTGCGTCTTCTCGGCTTTGCTTTCTTCTTGGCCACCTAGGGGAGGCTATCTTGCGTGCGGGATGATTTCAGACACCGGACAAACAGTGTTGATAATTGCACTTGCACTCAACGCGGTGCTGGGTTTCGGCTACCGCGTCTACCGCCTGGCCAAGGGTGGACCGTTGGCCGACGTCACCGGCCAGGCGATCTTGGGACTACTCCTGGCGGGGCTCGCAGTGGCCGTGTCGCTGGAGGCCGGCTGGGCGCGCTGGGCGGCGCTGGCCTACGCCCTGCTCTTCGGTCTCGTGGTGATGCCCCTCTGGGTCCTCGCAGTCCTGATCCCGCTGCCCCCCGAACGAATCGACTACGCCTTCACCGCAACCTACTGGCTGACCCTGATAACAATAGGAATCAGTTCGCTACTCCTGTAGCCCATCGATTTGTTCCCCTAATGAGGAAACGTCATGCCGAAGCCCGAGAAGCCTCCGCCGCCAGGGTTTTGGGGTTACGCCCCTAACGTGAGGCGGCGTGTCGTCGGAGGAGCCTCCGCAGCCCGCGGCGCTCTTCGAGCGCTGCGGGTGAGGACTCGCGAAGGAGACGACATGCCGCCGAGCCCTAAGAGTCTCCGTCGGTGACTAGCCCCCAGTCCTTGAAACGGTGGGAGAGGTCATCCAGGGTCGTCTGATAGGCAAGCGCCAGAGCCATCAGGTCGTCCTCCCGGACGGTGAGGATCTTGCCATTGAAGTCGCCGCGCAGCGATTGAATCGTGTGGGCAAACCGCAGCAGGGGGTCACCCTGCGTGTCCGGGACCTCCTGGAGCTTTCTCAGGTCCAGCACCACCCGCCGTTGCTCCTCGCTGGTGCCGGTCGGGGGAGGGCCGGAGTCCGGCAGGATCTCCGACAGGGGAACGCCGTAGAAGGCCGCCAGATCGTATAGGCGGGGGACGGTAACGTTCCGGTCGCCTCGCTCGTAGGCCCCTACCACGGCCGCCTTCCACACACCTTCCGAAGCGTGCTCCACATCCCTCAGGGACATGCCCTTCTGGCCTCGAATATTTCTCAGACGCTCGCCGAGCGCCCGTGCGTAATCCGTGTCTGCCACCACTTTCACCCATTCCTCTCGGCGCCGCCCCCACCGTAGTATCCCCCACGGAGGGCAGTCACCCCGGCTGTCTGGCCACCTGCAGTGGCCATCAGCCATTATATACCTGCCGACTACATAGAGTGTTCGAGAACCGCGCCCCCATGGTCGCTTAAGATCAAGGGATGCGATCACTGTGGAAAGGGGCCATCAGCTTCGGGCTCATCACGATACCCGTCAAGCTCTATTCGGCCGTCCAGGAGAAAAGCCTGAAGTTTCACCTCCTCCACGATGAGGACCACGGCCGGATCAAGTACCAGCGCACCTGCAGCAAATGCGGGAAAGAGGTCGGCTGGGACGACATCGTCAAAGGCTACGAGTACTCGAAAGACCATTACGTAACCTTCTCCGATGACGAGCTCGCCGCCCTCGACGTGGATTCGATCCGTGCGATCGATGTGGTGTCATTCGTCCCCTTGACCGACATCGATCCCATCTACTTCAACAAGAGCTACTACGTCGCCCCGGAGGAAGCCGGGCTCAAGGCTTACCGGTTGCTGGCCATGGCCCTCGCAGCCGAGGGGCAGGTCGGCGTTGCCAAGGTCGCTCTACGCGACAAAGAGCATCTGGCAACCGTCCGACTGAAAGACGACGTCTTCGTGCTCGAGACCATGTACTGGCCGGACGAGATTCGGGTGCCTGAGTTCGAAGAGCTCTCCAAGAGCACCAATGTCCGGGACGCCGAGCTCAAGATGGCCCGGCAGCTGATCCAGCAGCTCTCGAGCGAGTTCAAGCCCGATGAGTTCCAGGACGAGTACCGGCAGCAACTCGAAAAGCTCGTCGACCAGAAAGTCGAGGGCGAGGAGATCACCGTCACCGAAGCCCCCGAGGAGCCGCCACGCGTTGTCGACCTCATGGAGGCGCTAAAGGCGTCCGTGGCCGAGGCCAAGCAGAAGAAGGAATCCACAGCCGGTCTGGCGGACGAAGAGGAAGCGGCTTCGGCCGAGGCCTCGGCCTCCTAGAGCACTGCCTTAGTGGACAAGGTCACCCTCAGGATCCCGGCTGAGCCTGCCTACGTTCAGGTCATCCGGCTGATAGCCGCGGGGCTGGCCTCCCGGCTGAAGCTCACCCTCGAGGACATCGACGACCTGCGAATCGCGGTCGACGAGCTCGCCACCTACCTGGTTGGTCGCCACGGGCGGGAGGGGACGCTCGAGGTCCATTTCATGCTCCACGACGACCGCATAGAGATCCAGGGCCGAGGGCACTTTCCCGCCGGCGCCAAGATCCGAACCGACCTCACCGAGCTGTCACGAGTGATCCTGGACACCGTCGCCGACTCGGCCTCCTTGCTGGCGATCGACGGTCTGCCCGGTTTTGCCCTCACCAAGAAGCGCCCCTCGGATACCCCCTCGGAGGTCGGCCTGCCGTGACCTCCCGGGTCATCCTGGGCAAGGAGGAGGTAAGGGAGGTCTTCCTTGCGTACGGGCAGGCGGCCGACGAAAAAGAGCGGTCCCAGCTACGCGAGAGGCTCGTCGAGCAATACATGGGTTTAGTTGAGTTCCTGGCGCGCCGATTCCGAAACAGAGGAGAACCTCTGGAGGATCTGGTGCAAGTAGGGACCATTGGACTGTTGAAGGCTATCGACCGCTTCGACCTCGATCGAGAGGTCGAGTTCTCGACCTATGCCACCCCGACCATCGTGGGAGAGCTCAAACGGCATTTCCGCGACAAGGGGTGGGCCGTGCGCGTGCCCCGCAGGCTCCAGGAGCTTCATCTGGAGCTGACGGAGGTAGTGGGCTCGCTCGGTCAGGAGCTCGGACGCTCACCGACCGTGGCCGAGATCGCCGAAGCGGCGGGAACCGACGAAGAATCAGTCCTTGAAGGTCTCGAGGTTGCCCAGGCCTACAACTCGACCTCGCTCGACGCACCGGTCGATACAGAAGACGGTGGCTCTTCGTCTTTTGCCGACCTGCTTGGCGTCCAAGACGAGCAGCTCGTGAACCTCGAGTACCGCGCCTCGCTTGCCCCCGAGCTCGCAAAGCTCCCCGAGCGAGAGCGCACGATCCTGTACTTGAGGTTTTATCGGGGCCTGACGCAATCGGAGATCGCCGATCGTCTCGGCATCTCTCAGATGCATGTCTCGAGGCTGCTCAACCGGACCCTTATGCGTTTGCGCGAGGCGTTCGAGGAGGAGTGACGCGCCGGCATGCGGCCGCCATCCTGGCGGGCGCATTGGTTGCCGGAGCTTGTTCCCTCCCCCCTGTCGACCTGGAGGGTCAGAAACCCCTCGCGCTGCGCTCCACGATCACCTCTGCGAACGGTTCCAGGTTGGCGCGCCTCTTCAAGGAAAACCGGGGCCTGACTTCGATCGACGCCGTCCCCCGTTTCATGCTCGACGCGGTCCTTGCTGCCGAGGACTCTCGGTTCTTTTCACACGACGGCTACGACGTTCGCTCGATCGTGCGCGCCGCGTTGGTGAACTGGAGAACCGGCGATGTCGCACAGGGCGGCAGCACCATCACTCAGCAGTACGTCAAGAACACTTTCTTTCGGGAGCCCGGCCAGACATTCGAACGCAAGGCCCGGGAGTTGCGGCTGGCGGTCGAGGTGGAGCACCGGTACTCAAAACGCGAGATCCTCGAGCGTTATCTCAATACGGTGTACTTCGGGGACGGGGCCTACGGCATCAGGGCGGCAGCCGAAACCTTCTTCGGACACGGCGTGGCCCGGCTTTCTCTGACCGAGTCGGCCCTGCTTGCAGCGGTGATCAAATCGCCCGCAAGCTACGACCCCCGAGACCACCCGCGGTTTGCAAGGGAACGGCGGGACTATGTGCTGGGGAGGATGGCCGACCTCAGCTTCATCGGCACGGATAGATCGCTGCGTGCGCAGCGCATGCCTCTCGGGGCGGTCCCACAACCGTCTCCTTGGGCCACCCACCAGCCCTACTTCGTCGAAGCCGTCAAGCGCGAGGTGCTCGAAGAGCCCCGTCTCGGCGCCACCCCGCTCGAGCGGGAGCGAGCATTGTGGAAGGGCGGCCTGCGCATCAGATCGACACTCCAGCCCAAGCTTCAGAAGGCGGCTCAGGCCGCAGCGAGCTCGGTGTTGACCGAACCCGGCGACCCCGAGGTTGCACTGATCGCGATTCGGCCCCGCAACGGCGAGATCGTTGCGATGGTCGGTGGGCGTGACTGGAGCGAGTCACAGGTCAATCTTGCCCTCGGCGTCGATGGGGGTGGATCGGGCCGCCAGCCGGGGTCTTCGTTCAAACCGATCGTGGCGGCAACAGCGCTCGAAGCAGGCAGGAGCTTCGATGACACCTTTGAATCGTCCCCGGCGCAGTTCGCCTTCCCGGACGGGTCGTCGTGGAACGTGCAGAACGCGGAAGGTGGTTCGTACGGGATGATGTCGCTTCACGAAGCGATGGTCCGTTCGGTGAACGGCGTCTACGCCAGACTCGCGATCGACCTGGGACCCGCCCAGATCGCCACCCAGGCGCAGCTGATGGGGGTCGAGGCCGACCTTCCCGCCTATCCCTCGATTGCCCTCGGTGCGGCCGAGGTGAGCGTCCTGGACATGGCCTCTGCCTACTCGACGTTGGCGAACGACGGCACGGCCATCGAACCGACCACGATCCGCAGCATCCGGCTGGCCAACGGCGAGGTGATCAAGCCCGATCAGGAGGAGACGGCGCGGGTACTTGCGCCCGGCAACGCCTACCTCGTGACCAAGGTCCTGCAGGACGTGATCCGGCGCGGCACCGGGCGAGCTGCTTACATCGGCCGCCCTGCGGCCGGGAAGACCGGCACCACCAACGACTACGCCGACGCCTGGTTCGTCGGCTACACCCCGGACCTCGTCGCGGCGGTGTGGGTGGGCTATCCGGAGGGCCGCGTCCCCATGCTCTCGGTGCATGGAACCCAGGTGCTCGGCGGCACCTACCCCGCCGCCATCTGGAGAGCCTTCATGCTGGAGGCGCTCCGGGGTGTGCCTCACGAGGGGTTCAAGCGCCCGGCAAGCGACCTCGTCCGCGTGAGCATCGACCCTGCGTCGGGGCTGCTGGCAGCATCCTGGTGCCCGGGGAAAAACAGAACGATGTTGAGGCAGCAGGTCCCCACCGAGTATTGCCCGGAGCCCGTCCCCGACCCGGTGCCGACTCCGGTTCCGGTACCCTCCCCAACCCCTGAGCCCGTGGCTCCGGAGCCTTCCGCGAGCCCGAGACCGTCGCCGAGTGCCTCTCCGGCCAAACCATCGCCGAAGCCGTCCCCGGACGAGCCCAAGCCCGCCCCTTCGCCCGACGAGCCCGAGCCGAGTCCCGACCCTTCGCCCGACGAGTCCGAGCCGAATCCCGACCAGTCCTCGAGCGCCTCCGAACCCGCTCCCGACCCCTCACCCTCCAACACAAACGGCGGCGCGCCGGCTTCCTGACCCCAACCGTCTACCGGGCAACCCCGAGTGGAGGTCTGCGCGCCGGGGGGGCCGCCGGGAAACGGGTCCGCCACCGCATGTGATTCGCGCCGAGAACGGAGCTCGTGCCGGGACCACAC
>JACDDL010000231.1 GCA_013817045.1 Actinomycetota bacterium
AAGCTCATCGAGGCCGCGGAAGGGAGGTGGCGCAAGATCAACGGGCACGAGCTTGTCGCTCTCGTCCGTGCGGGTGCGAAGTTCGTGAACGGCAAGCTGGTGGAAGCTCAGGACGACGAGAAGGACGACGACGAGAAGGACGCCGCGTGATCAAAGTTCCGTTCCACAACTCTTCACTATTTCTCGGCTGTTGCTCTAGGCTGCCGGAGGTCACCTCTCGTACGAGGCCGCCGACTCCGACCACTCCGCCGATGTACACCAGGGCCAGCACGGCGATGAGGCCCCCACCGTGAAGAAAGTGAGGGCGATCAACGCCCCTGAGGTAGTCCCACCCCCCCGTGGTCCGCTATGGCGGGATAGTGCACCACCAGGAGCACTATCCACCCTGCGACCAGGAGCACGCAGAGTGTGCAGAGCGTCCACGCCAGCCGGGAAGCGGTGCGTGCCTTCATCGCCCTATATTGCCGGTCTGTCGTCTTCCAAACGTTACGGAACGCAGGCGCATCCGGGACCGGTACGCTGGGGATCCGGCACCCGACATCAGTTCAGGAATCTCCATGAGCCATCCAACGCACCCGGCGCCCCGGCCGACGATCCAATGCTCCACGGGCCCCCTGTGGGCGCTCGGCCTGGAGGCGACCCTCGACGTCATCGCCGAAGCCGGCTTCACACACATCGAGCTGATGGTGACGCGCGACCCCTCGACACAGAGCCCCGACCTGCCTCGCCGGCTGGCGGAGGAGCGCGGGCTCCGGATAGCCGCTCTGCACGCGCCCTTCCTGATCGTGACCCGGACCGTGTGGGGCTTGGGCCCGGTCGAAAAGATCCGGCGCGGCGCCGAGATGACGGCGGCGGTGGGGGCGACGACCATGGTCGTCCACCCCCCGTTGTTATGGGAGACGGGCTACGGCCGCTGGATCCGGGAGGAGATGGAGGGATTCGCCGGCGGGGCAGGGGTCGAGATCGCAGTCGAGACCATGTACCCGGTCAAGGTGGGGTCTCGCTCCGTGGCGGGCTATCGCTGGATCAGGCCCGAGCTGCTGGCCAGGGCTGCGCCCCGGGTCGTCCTCGACACCAGCCACGTGGCGGTGGCGGGCCACAATCTGCTCGGGGCCCGGAAGCTCTTCGGATCCCAGCTCGCCCACGTGCATCTGTCCGACAACGCGGGCGACGGCAGGGACGGCCATCTCGAGATCGGTCGGGGGGTGCTGCCCCTGGGGCGATTCCTCGACGACCTCGGCCGCACCGGCTACGCCGGCGGGATCTGTCTGGAGCTGGCCCTGGGCGGGGTCGTGGACCGACGCGAGGCGCTCGTCGCGACGCTGACGCGCAACCGCGAGTCCGTAGAGGCGGCCCTGGCCGGGTGGGCCGTCATCGCCGCCCAGGATCGTCCGGAGAGCACAGGGGAGACCCTCGACAGGCTCGAGACAACATGAGAAGAAATACCCTGCTGGCCTTGATATTGCTGCTCTCTGCCATCGCGATCGCCGGGATTCTGGGTGTCCTGAGGCTCTACCTGCTCACGGGCTAGCTGCGCAATCCCAACGATGCAGGGTAGAGGGTGCCGCGCCCCGAGGCGCTGGAGAAGTTAACGGCGGGGCGGCCCCACTATCGCGGTTGTATCCGCGCTCGCCCGCAGGCGGGCGGCTGCATCGCCGTTGTTCACCGCCAGAGAAAGAAACCCGTACGAGTCCTCGACCATGATGAACTCGTCCGGCGCAACGTCGGAAAAGGTGGCGCCGTAGCGGACCTCGAGACGGTGCCCCTCGGCGCGGACCTCGAGACGCTCGTCATCGGCGAGACCCACCTGTTCGAGGTGGTCCTTTTGCAGATTGAGCTGGAGATTGCCGAAGCGGTCGACCTGAAGGACGGTTGCATGCAGGTGATCCTCGTGAGCCCAGGCCTCGAGGACCTCCAGCTCGACCAGATCATCCAGATCGATCGCCGGGCCGAAGTCCGAAGCACTCACACCCAGGGCGAGGTGCGCCGCGGCCGGGGCGAAGACATCCCGTCCCTGGAAAGTGCGGGACACGGGCGTCAAGAGCAAGTCCTCGTTGGTTATCTCGTAGGCATGGCCGACTCCGCCGCAGTCCCGCGCGGCCGGCAGCAACAAACCGTTGTCGGGGCCCACGAAGATCTGTCCGTCCCCGGTTTCGAGAACCAGGGCGCGCCGGCCCGATCCCACGCTGGGATCGACGACCGCCAGGTGAACCGAATCAGGTAGATACCGCAGCGATTGCTGGAGCACCACCGCACCGTGCCGGATCTGCTGCCGCAGGATGTAGTGGTGCACATCGATGATGAGCACCTCGGGGGCGATCTTCAGGATCACCCCGTGGCAGACCCCGACGAACTCGTCCTCGAGGCCGTAATCCGACAGGAAAGAAACAACGGGTCGTCGACTCATGCGGGCTACTTACCCTGTTGACGCCGCTGCCAGCGGGTCTTCTTGAGCATCTTGCGATGCTTTTTCTTCCGCATCTTCTTGCGGCGCTTCTTTACTAGAGACGGCATAAGCTCCTTTCTGAAAGCTAATCCCCACCCGTGCACACGAAGCCTGGATGGTGTACCACTACTCGGTCCTGAAGAGCTGGCGTAGATTCACAGGACCTCGCAAGCGCCCCCTGATGTCGATCTTGATCGACCCCAGGCGCAAACCCTTTACGCCGGATGTGACCGGCGAGACCATACGCAGGATATCTGCGGGCTCCCCGTACTCGAGCACGCCTATGCCCCGGCAGGACCCACCGCCGTTGTCCAGGCCGACAACCAGGCCGTCGAGGAGAGCGAGGTCGAACTCCGGCGGAAGCGCAGGCATGAAGACACTCGGCTTGATCTTCCATCGCGAGCTTCCCGAGGCGAAGTAGGCGGCGAACTGCTGCTCCCGGTAGGTGGTGCGGTCGTCTGCCGGCCGGGGCATCACCTCGGGAGGCACGTCGAGCTCCATCACCTCGGCGGGGGTGAAGCGCCGGGCATGCCCCAACACCGGCTCGAGCTCACCGCCCCGGCGGAATCCCACGATGACGTCGGGTTGCACCGCGTCCGCCTTGTAGAACTTCAGGAGCTGGCCGCCTATCCCGGACACGTAACCCGTGGAATCCACAACGATCAGACGGCACCCGGACGCCCGTGCCTGCCCCACCATCTTGGCCGTGCCGCTGACCAGCGGCAGCAGGTATCCCGGCGGCGTGATCGAGCCCACGAAGGCAAGAGCGTCGGCCGCCCTCACCGAGGTGCGCGTCACCTCCGCGCCGTCGAGGCAGAGCTTCAGGCCGATTGTTGTCGGGGGCCCGACGGTGGACTGACCGATATCGGAGTCCACGAAGGCGGCCGGCAGCCCGGCCGCTGCGGCGCGCCGCATCAATTCGAGTCCGAAGGTCGTCTTCCCCGTGTCGATCCCGCCCACCAGGAGGACGACACCTCCTCGATCGAGAAGGACATCGAAAACCTCCGAATGGGCGTCGTACGGCACCTCGAGCGGAGCCTGCGCTACCGGGGCGGGGTTCGGGAGAGGCGGCGCGCCGAGGCCTATCGGATCGGCGCGGTCAGCGCACATGGGCAGCCACTTCAGGCACCGAGCACTCACCGCAGTCGGTGGTGGTCACAAAAAAAGACCGTCCGCAAGGACGGTCACGACCGTGCCACCGCCGTGGCTTTCTCTTGTGATGGTCTATCCGGCGTCGGTGTAACGCTGCCGCAGGTACCTGCGGATGTCGTCCTCACGGATGCGGTAACCACGCCCGACGCGCACTGCAGCGAGATGTCCGGCCTTGATCAGGCGATACACGGTCATGTTCGAGACCCGCAACTGGCGGGCGACCTCGGATACGGTCAGGAGCCGACCCATCTCGAAAGCGTCGAACCCGGCTGTCTCGCTCATGAACGCAGGAGTATAGCAGGCGGCCCGCACCGGGCCCCGGGAGGCGCCGGCGAGCGTCCCGTTCAATGGCTCTGCAGAGCGTGGACGAACAACTCCCACGACGGCTTGTAGAGCCGGGGGAGCCGGTTGTCGTCCATGGGGACGACGGTCACATCCCGGTTCTCTGCGTGGGCCACTGCCAGGGCCGGGTCGTTGATGTCCATCACGGCAATGGCCGGGATGCCACGGCTGATGGCGGCCCCGGCAAACCCGTGGTCGCCGAAGACGAGATCGGGATAGGGCCCGACCTCGAGCATCGCCTCCATGCAGTCGGGAGCGTGGGTGTGCACGAGCGACGCGCCGTCCGCATAGCACCCGACACCGGCCGTATAGCACACCTCGGCCCTGCCGCGGCCGAAAGAGAACCTTTTGTCCTCCGCGAGCCGCACAACCTTGCCCCCCGCCGCCTCGTATGCCTGCGCGATGTGGATATGGTGCTCGAGCAGACCGGTGGGATGTCCCGTCACGATGCACAGCCTTGCGCCC
>JACDDL010000232.1 GCA_013817045.1 Actinomycetota bacterium
TCGCCACGGCTCGTCTGCTCGACCACCATAGGGACCAGGTAGTTGCGGTAAAGGTCTTCGTTGCTCATTTTGTCGGCTATGCCTCCACAGCGGCATCGGCTTCTTCGGCCGCCTCGCTCGCAGGTGTCCGTTCCTTTGCTGCCTCCACAGTAGCCTCCTCGTGAGGTCGGCCGATCACGTTCGCGTGTTCGACCACGAATGCGAGGGCCTTGCGTCGCAGGATCGCGGAGGCCACCGAACGAAGGTTCGCCGGAGTGAGCATCTCCTCGGCAATCTCTGAGGCGGCCCGTCCGGTTCTGGCCGCCTCGAAGCTGACCTCCCGGCCGAGATCCTCCTGGGCCACCTCGATGGCCTCTCTTCGGGCCACGTCCTCCAGAAGAAGCTCGGCCACCACCGAGTCGGCCGCCTCTGCACGCAGCTCCGCCCTCAGCTCGAGCACAGTCGATCCGACCTCGCGGGCATAGCCCTCCAGGCTGATGCCGGCTCGCTCGAGCTCGGCTTCGAAGTGATGGAGACGGTGCTCGAACTCGGTGTCGACGAGCTTCTCCGGAGGCTCCAGACCGGAGGCCCGAACGAACGCGTCCAGCACCAGACGCCCGATCTCCTCCGAGACCATGCGGAGCTTCACCTCGCCGAGCCGCGAGCGGAGGTCCTCTCGGAGCTCGTCCAGGGAGTCGAACTCGCCTACGGTCTTGGCGAACTCGTCGTCCAGCGGAGGCAGCCTCTTGGTCTTTACCTCCTTGAGCAGCACGGTGAAGGAGATATCCCCACTGGGGAGGGCGCCCGAATCCGCTTCCTCGGTGCCCATCCGGATCGAGTCCGTGAATCGAAGAATGGCCCCGGGACGGTTGCCCTCCAACTCGTCGTCGAGCTTCGGGGGCCCCGTGCGTGACCCGAGCTCGTAGAGAAAATCGGGGGCGCTGGCTCCTTCGACCGGTTCACCATCTCTCGAGCCGTTCAGATCGATCAAGACATAGTCGCCGCGACGAGCCTCCCGCGATACGCCCTCGAGCTCGGCAAAACGATCTCGGAGCGTGTCGAGCTGTTCGGAGATGTCGGAGTCGTTGACCTCGGAGGAGGGGGCTTCCACCGTCAGCGCGCCGATGTCCGGAAGGGTGATCTCAGGTCTTACATCGACGGTTGCCTCGAACACCACCGGGGACCCCTGAGTGAAATCGATGACCTCGATGTCGGGGGGCGCGATCGCCTGTAGGCTCTCGGCGCTCATTGCCTCGCTATAGAAGTCGGGGAGAGCCTCCCGCAGCGCCTCTTCGCGGACCGTTTCCGCCCCGACGCGTGCGTCGATGATCTGGCGAGGGATCTTGCCCTTGCGAAAACCGGGGACCCGGATCTCGTTGGCCCATTTCCGATAGGCGGCCGTAAGGGCCTGGGTGAGGGAGGCTTCCGGCACCTCGACACGGAGCTTGACCCGATCCTTGCCTATGCGTTCGGAGCTCGTATGGATCTCGGTGGTCTGCATAGGTCGTCATCCTACGGCCGCGCAGTAGGGCGCGCGGCGCGAGCCGCAGTGGCAGGTGGACCCCGCTCGGAGGGGCCCGGCAAGAATTTTTCTGGTGATGGAGAGCGAGGGGCCGGGTCGGGAGTCAGAGACCGCACTAGGCGGACGAAGTGGGGATGACGATCCCTGGCTCCCGACCTGGCTCCCCCCTGTCATCAATCGCTTGCTGCCCGCATTCTGTCTCAGCCAACCATGGATAGCAATAGTTTTCAGAAGCAAGCTTCGGTCACATATTTCTGGGGCGCCGGGGGGGCCCCGGTAGAAACCGGCGGCCCATGGCAGAGGCGGGCTGCGCTAGCCTGCCAGAAATCACCGAGTGGATGAGGGGTGGACGATGGACGATCAGCGGCCCTTGCTCGAGCGTCACCGCGCCGTCATGCCGTCATGGGTGACGCTCTACTACGACGAACCAATCGCCCTCGATCGCGGTGAAGGGCGCTATGTGTGGGATACGGAGGGTCGCAGGTATCTGGACTTCTTCAGCGGCATCCTCACGACGATGTCGGGCCACGCCGTCCCCGAGGTCGTCGAGGCCATCCGGAAGCAAGCGGACAAGATGCTCCACAGCTCGACCCTCTACATGATCGAGCCCGCAATCAGACTTGCCGAGGAGATCGCCCGGTTGTCCCCGATCGACGACGCCAAGGTGTTCTTCGTCAACTCGGGCACCGAGGCCACCGAGACGGCCTTGTTGCTGGCGACGACCTTCCGGCGTTCGAACCAGATCATCGCTCTGCGCAACAGCTTCCACGGGCGCTCGTTCGCCGCTGTCGGAATCACTGGACAACGGGGTTGGTCTGCTTCCAGCCTGTCCCCCGTCCACGTCAGCTACGTCCAGAACGGCTACAGGTACCGGAGCCCGTTCGGCCACCTCTCCGACACCGACTTCATCGCAGCGTGCGCCGATGACCTCCGCAACATCATCGAGACGACCACGGCGGGCGACGTCGCCTGCATGATCGCCGAGCCAATCCAGGGAGTTGGTGGCTTTGCGATTCCTCCGGACGGCTTCTTCCGGGCGATGGTCGACGTCCTGGACGAGTACGGCATCCCCTTTGTCTCCGACGAGGTGCAAACGGGGTGGGGCCGAACCGGCGAGCACTTCTGGGGTATCGAGGCGCACGACGTGGTCCCCGACATGGTCACCTTCGCCAAGGGCCTCGGGAACGGGCTGGCTCTTGCGGGTGTGGTGGCTCGACCCGAGATGATGGACTGCATCCAGGCGAACTCGATCTCCACCTTCGGCGGCAATCCCCTGGCCTGTGCCGGCGGGCTTGCAAACCTCGAGCATCTGCTGTCGCACGATCTTCAAACCAACGCTCGCAAGGTCGGGGAGCACCTCGTGGCGCACCTCCGAGAGCTGGGCGACCGGATCCCCAGTATCGGGGAGGTGCGGGGCAAGGGCCTCATGATCGGGATCGAGTTGGTCGAGCCGGGCGGAAAAAAGCCCGATCTGGCCACCGCCGCAGCAGTAATGGAGGAGACCAAAGCTCGTGGCCTGCTCGTGGGAAAGGGTGGCCTCTACAACAACGTGTTGCGGCTGGCTCCTCCCCTGAGCGTCACGCTCGAGGAGGCCGACGAAGGGCTCAGGCTGCTAACCGATTCGTTCGAGGCCGTCACGATCGGACGCTGACGTGGGATGATCGGGTCACCGGGGCGTAGCGCAGCTTGGTTAGCGCGCCTGCTTTGGGAGCAGGAGGCCGGCGGTTCGAATCCGCCCGCCCCGACGAATCCCAGTGACCCCGGCCCCAGCGGTGGGGCCACTCCGGTGGCCTTCCCCAGGTCAGGCTACAGAAGGCGTCCCTGGGCGCCCGAGCGCCTCGAGGTTGCCGATCCCCGTCGTGGCCCTCGGCCCTTGTCCGGTCCGACCCTCCTCAAGATCTGGTTCAAACCGGCCATTGCCGCCAAGCACAGGGAAACCACACCCACAAAGAGGATGACCAGCTGGGCCGCAGTGAAGATCCGGTCCCAGGTCGCCGATCCCGGAACTCCCGTGTCCACGAGCTCTATGAAGCCCAACCAGAGCGCAGCGCCAATCGCAAAACATACGAGCAGCCTCCAGCCGATCAACTGCTGACCCTCTCCCTCGCTTTGGGAAAGGCCGGCCTCAAGGGTTGTAGGAGGGCGATGGTGTGCGCGGTCAAGAGTCTTTTCCATCACTCTCCATTCGGATGAGCCTCGGGACCTGTCCCTGACTCGGCGCTCCGTTGCGCCGGCGGGAGAGGTAAATTTCCCTTGTTGCGCACACCCTCCTCTTTTTTGGGCCGACTTGCAAGGGAAGCACAACGATGGTCAGGCCGGCGTGGTTTCTCCTAGTTAGGGTCAGGCCTCCGGCTAAAGCCTATTGACAACCGGCCGATGATCGAGTATGCGGTGTTGCCCTGAGTGTGAAGTCGAGACGGAAGAACGGAAGTGCTGGGTGTGCGGCACCCCCACAAAGATCGGCACGCTTTTCTACTGGTCACGGCCTGCCTTCAAGAAGGCCAACTACTTCAGCTCCGCCCCGCGCCCAGAGGCGCAGGGCCGGCCACCTGGAGGTCCGGAGTCGACACCGGCGAAACGATCACCGAAGGTCGTCCGCCCCTAAGACCGCTAAGGTGAGGTCTAAGCGGGTGTAGCTCAATGGTAGAGCTCCAGCCTTCCAAGCTGGTGATGGGGGTTCGATTCCCCTCACCCGCTCCGGTGTTTGCGCAGGTCGTTACGTCCGGGCGCGAGAGTGGTGAGGTGCTGCAGACATCACTCTGGGCACCATGAAACCGTTGGATCACGACATGGGAGCAAGCGCGCCTGGAGCTCTTCCGGGTTGGCTACGAAGAGCCGCCAGCCCAGCAGCGATGAGCACGACTGCCAGGATGTGCGTGATGGTGTGCGTCCAGTC
>JACDDL010000233.1 GCA_013817045.1 Actinomycetota bacterium
CCCGTGGCCGGCGCGCCGCCCTCGGTAGCAACTCTTACGGTTGAACCCGCTTGCCCGCCAGGCGGTCGATGAATGCGTATCCAAAGCGGTCGCGCTGGGCCCCGTCCACCGGAGGATCGACGTGCGTCCCGGCTTGACTGCCGACCACGGGCACACCGGCCTGCCGGGCTCCGGAGCGGATCGCCTCGTAGGCCAACCGTGCGTGCGTTGCCGCCGTGGGATAGTCGTGTCCCGCAAGCGCGGATTCCGACTCGGCGATTTGCGCATCGGCTGCCGCGAGCTCGTCTGCGGCTACCTCGGCATCGGGGTCGGCCAGGACGTCGGCCGCAACCGTGTTCGCGTTCTCGACGAACGCCGCCGCCATGAAGCGGTTCATGTTGTCGCGATCGAACTGGCTGAAGTCCCAGTTGAGGTCGATGTAACTCTCCATCGAGTTGGTTTCATCCCCCGACCAGGCGAAATAGAAGCGGTCGGCGGGCTCGTAGTCGGTTCGGGACTCCCAGTCGAACCCGTCGTGGGGGTGGCTCAACCCGACATGGTGGCCGACCTCGTGGATGAGCGTCGTGGTCAGCCCATAGCCGGCCTCGACGATCGCGGGGAACACGAATGCAAACACCAGGCTTTGCGTCCCGTCCCTGTAGTTGTCGTCGGCGTAGCCGAGCAGGGGAGGCGCGAGCCTGTCAATAGTCGAGTAGTTGAACACCCCGGCCTCGTAGTCGCCCGCTCCGTCACGTGTCTCGTCGAGGCGCAACGCGTTGTAGAGAAACAGGTTGGCAAACGCCGGATAGGGCCGGCGAGGCAGGCATTCGACGTCCTTGAGCCACAGGATCTCGCACCGGCGCGCGCCTCCGGTGAATGCGAGGTCCTGGTTGTCGTAGCTGTAGGAGTTGTAGGGCTGGAGCTCGTTCAGCTCGTCCACGAGCAGTCCCGGATCGGTATACCTGGAGGACGCATCGACCCCGGGCCATCCCTCGTACGTGTTCGCGTCGACGTTGATCGACGTGGGAAGATCCGGCGGCGTGATATCGGGCGGGTACAGCGGCGACGTGGTGAACAGAAGGTTGATGCCGACGTAGCGCGCCACTAGCGACAAGTCCTTCGACAATGCCGAGCGATCCCGGTAACCGCTGCGGAGATACTCCCATATCGGTGGCATCCGGTACTCGGGCACGTTGTTGTCGTCGATGTCGGGCAGGTCGGGGTTGTCCACATTCCAGTTGCTGGTCCAGGATTCGGGCCCCGCCGACAGGTCGTAGAACCACAGGCGGTTGACGTCGCCCAGGCCGTCCTCCTCGTCGTCGGCCGTCGTGCCGCCCCAGGCGATGATCTTGCGGGTCTCCCGCTCGACCCCGAAGTTGTATCCGGTGTCGGGGTCGGGCTCGTTTGTCTTGGTGTAAACGTGGTGCACGAAGTCGTCGCGGCCGTACCAGTTGACGAAGAAGATCGTGTTCTCGGCGGTGTCGATCCCGCTGGGAGGGTGCTCGGCCAGCCAGCGCTCGACCGACGGAGCGTCGATGAAGTGATTCCCCTTCACGTTCAGGACGTTCTTTTCCTGATCGTTGTAGAGGGCCTGGTACTCGGTGAGGGCCGCCGGCTCGGCGAGGGAGGACAGGTGGTTGAAGAACCGGTCCTCGTAGGCGGCGCTCGTGTAGTGCGTGTTGTAGTCATAGGTGTAGTCGAGGCCGAGGAAGTCTACGTTCTCGTACCACAACCGCGACCGAACTACGGTGCGGTACCTGTTCGGAAGTCCGCTCAGGAACCGTTCCTGGTCTACGAGGTTCCGGTTGTAGCCCAGGAACACGAAGTTGACGGGGACCTCTTCGTGGAAGTCTGCGGGCCCCCCCGGGTCGAGGCTCTTGAAACCCTGTTTCGCCCCGGCCCCGGCGGTCATTCCCACCAGGAGCAGGCAAGCACATGCAAGAACGCCGACACGCTTCAGAGATTCTCCCTCCCACTTATCACGAATACCCCAGGCCGAGCAGCATACAGAACCCTGAGGCGGTCCCCCACCGTCCCTACTGGAAGATCTCCGTGGTCACGTCGCCCCCCGGAAGGTGCATCTCGTGGGCGCGCGGCGCGCCGGGAAGGGCAGAGAAATCGACGTAGAAGTCCGGGTTGACCGACATCGAGCCATCCTCTGCGATGTCGACCTGCACGATCCACGATCTGAGATCGGCGTAGAACTGATTGTCCCAGGTCGAAAACAGTGAGTTGCTTGCATAGAGCCGCCGTCCATCCATCGACAGCTGCAGCATCTGAGGGCCGCCGTGCAGGACCGTCCCGTTGGGGTGGACCGCCTCCTCGAACAGGCCGCCCAGGGGGGCCGAGCCCACCTGCCGGGGGTGCGCGGGGTCCGAGACGTCGTATCCGCGCAGGTCGCCGTGGAGCCAGTTGGAGAAGAACAGAAAACGATCGTCCATCGACAGGACGAGGTCGGTGATAAGGCCCGGGACCGGAACCGGAAAGCCTTCGAGATCACGCGGCTCGACCTGGATCACCTTCTCGGCGCCCCAACCACCCCCGTCCCTGTAGAAACGCCAAACCACCGAGGAGAGCGCCGCCCCGACGAAGCCGGTCTCGGCGGCAGGATCATGCAACCACCTGATCTCGAGGGGGATCATCCCCTCCTCGCCGAGGTCGATCGACTGGATGACCTTGCGGTCCTCCAGGTCCCAGAAGTGGATCGAGTGCCCGTACTTGCCCGAGGCCACGTCTTCGAGGTTGAAGCCGGGCATGAAGGTCTCCGGTGCGGCCCACTCACTCGATACCAGAGTGTTGTGACGGGGCTGATACCAGAAGTCGTAACCCCACTCCGGCGCTCCGTTAGCCTCCCACCGGCCCTTGATGTCGAAGGTAGTCGCATCCAGCACCAGGTAACCGGCGCCCCTCCCCCCCTCGGCATTGCCGAGCATCGATATGACAACGTTGTCGCCGGGCATGCAATGGACGGTGTGCGGTGCGGAGAGACCAGTCTTGGCCTTGATCTCTTCGGGCTCGATCACCTTGACGATGTTCGGAGCACGTTCGTCGGTGGCGACGTCCACTATGTGGATGCGAGAGGACCTGAGCCCCGGGACGACGAGATGCTTCCGCTCATTGTTCGTGCTGTGGCATGCGGAGCTGCACACCTGCCAGCCGTAGTGGTGGAGCTCATCGCCGACGTTGGGCATCGCGGTGCGGTGAACCACCTGGGAATAGGTTGGCGAGTCCGGGTTGACGTCTACGACCGCGAGGAAGTCCGGCTCGTCAATCCCTGTGCCCTCGTAAAGACCGGCGACGTAGAGGATGTCCTCCTTCGGCGCCCGCATTGCCTCGGACGGTGTTGCATATCCCACTTGTTGCCCGGTCATGTCAACCTCCCTCGTCGACTTCGCCTCCCACGGCGAAGCTAACAGAGAGGAGGTCAGTGCCGCTTACCTTGCGTATGAGGAGGAGCGCGTCTCGCGAATCGTCATGATTCTGATCTGGCCGGGATACTGAAGTTCCTCCTCGACCTTCTTGGCGATGTCGCGAGCGATGACCTCGGCCTGGAGATCGTCGACATGGCCGGGCTTGACCATGACCCGCACCTCGCGACCGGCCTGCATGGCATAGACCTTGTCGACGCCCTCGAACTCCATCGCGATCTCCTCGAGGCGCTCGAGACGCTTCACATAGGTCTCGAGGGTTTCTCGCCGCGCCCCCGGGCGGGCGCCGGATATTGCGTCCGCCGTCTGGGTGATCACGGCTTCGACCGTTCGGGGTTCGACCTCGTTGTGATGCGCCTCGATGGCATGGCAGACCTCGGACGATTCCTTGAGCCTGCGGGCGATCTCCGCCCCGATGATGGCGTGCGACCCCTCGATCTCGTGAGTGACGGCCTTACCGATGTCGTGCAGGAGTGTGCAGCGCTTGGCCAACGCAACGTCGGTTCCAAGCTCGGCGGCGATCATTCCCGCAATGTGGGACGCCTCGACGACATGTCTCAGGACGTTCTGGCCGTATGAGGTGCGGAACTTGAGCCTGCCCAGCACCCGGATGAGCTCGGGGTGCATGTCGGTGATGCCGGTCTCGAGAACGGCCCACTCGCCGCCCTCCTGAATGGCCCGCTCGACTTCGGCTTTGGACTTCTCGTGCAGATCTTCGATGCGCGCCGGCTGAATGCGCCCATCGCTTACCAGCTTCTCGAGCGTAAGCCTGGCGCTCTCCCTGCGGATCGGATCGAAGCAGGACAGAACGACCGCCTCGGGGGTGTCATCGATGATCAGGTTGGTTCCGGTGGCGCTTTCGAAGGCGCGGATATTGCGTCCCTCCCGCCCGATGATTCTGCCCTTCATGTCCTCGCTCGGCAGGGTGACCGTCGTTACGGTCGACTCCGTCGTCAATTCCGAGG
>JACDDL010000056.1 GCA_013817045.1 Actinomycetota bacterium
CCCCAGGGCGGCGGCGGCGCGCGTCTCCTGGACACCGGCGGCGCGCTTCGCCTCAGCCGCGGTGCGCCCATCCTCCGCTGCATTCGCCTCCCAGCGAGCCCGTTCGCCCTCGAGAAGCCGGATGCGCTCCCGGTAGCGCTCCTCGGTCTCCGCCTCGAGCTGTGCGGCGATGCGCTGCACCCGCTCGTGCGCCAGCCGCCCGGTGCCGGCGAGACGGTCGGCGACGCGCACGATCCCGGTCGCGAGTGCAAGCTGCCTCTGCGCCCGCTCGTCCAGCTCGACGCGCTCACCTGCGGCACGCCCGAGAGCCGCACGGACGTGCTCGAGCTCCTCCCGGAGCAGTCCGGCGCGCCGCTCCTGCCCGGAGGGGTCCCAGCGGGTCTCGGCGCCGGCCAGCTCCGCGAGCTCGGCGGCGCACAGGCGCTGTCGGAGAGCCCTCTGCTCGGTCATGAGCTCGGAGTACTGCGCTGCGGCCGACGCCTGGCGCTTGAGCGGCCGGATCGCCCTCTTGAGCTCGGACATGACGTCGCCCAGCCGCATGAGGTTGTCGTCGACACGCTCGATCTTTCGCACCGAACGGTCCTTCCGGCGCCGGAACTTGCCGATCTGGGCCGCCTCCTCGATCAGGGTGCGCCGGTCTTCGGGGCGCGCCTGCAGGACGACGTCGAGCTGACCCTGCCCGACCACGGTGTGGAGGTTGCGGCCAATCCCGGTATCCGACAGCAGCTCCGCCACGTCGAGCAGCCGGCACGCAACCCCATTGATCTTGTATTGGGACATGCCGCCCCGGTCGGCCGAGCGGCTTATGGTGACCTCGGCAAGGTCGAGCGGCATGTCCCCGAACGAGCCTTCGAGGGTGAGCTCCACCTCCGCGACGCCCAGACGCTCCCGGCGCTGTGATCCGGCGAAGATGACGTCTTCCATCGACGCCGACCGCAGACTCGAGGGCGCCTGCGAGCCCAGAACCCAGGACACAGCGTCCGCGATGTTGGACTTGCCCGAGCCGTTGGGGCCGACGATCGCATTGACCCCCGGCTCCCATTCGAAGACGACCGGATCGCCAAAGGACTTGAAACCCGCGACCCGCAGCGACCTCACATACATGCCGCCACGCTAGCAGCGAGGGGCACGGGCCCCCCGGATCTATTTCAGTCTGAAGGTCTTCTCGTTCTTCGGGGGCTCCCGATCGACCTGGACGCCCGAGACCTGGGCGCCCTGAGGACCGGCTCGGCACAGGCCGACGACCCTGTAGACGTCGTCGCGGGGCCCTTCCAAGACGGCCTCGATGCGGCCGTCCGGCAGGTTCTTGACCCATCCGGTGACATCGAGCTCGTTGGCTTTGTCGAGCACCGCCTGGCGAAATCCCACGCCCTGGACCGTGCCGGAGACGAACACATGGACGCGGGTTCTATCTTCCAATCTCGATCCTCCCGATGACAAAGCCCAGACAGGTCATGCCTGGCACTGCGGACAAAAGTAGGCGTAGCCCCCGTCTATTTTCTCTCGCACGACGAGGTGCCGGCAACGCCGGCATGGTTCATCGGCGCGTTCGTAGACCTTCAGCTCGAGCTGGTAGGTGCCGGGGGCCCCCTGGAGGTCGACCCAGCTGTGGCCACCGGCCGAGCTCGTCCCGCGCGCCTTCAGCGCCTCCTGGAGAGTCTCGCTGAGCCCCCGGTACAGCCGCCTGACGTCTTGCGACGACAGCTTGTTGGAGAGGTGGCCGTGGCGCAGGCCCGCCGCCCACAGGATCTCGTCGGAGTAGATGTCACCCAGTCCGCAGATGAACGATTCGTCCATGAGAAGGTCCTTCAACCGCTGCTCTCTCTGGCTGAGGAGCAGCGAGAAGCGCTGCCACGTGAGCGGGCTCTCGAACGGGTCTATGGCCCCGTTGCAACCCACGGTCTTGATGTCTTCGAGCGGGAGGACGTAGACCTCTCCCGACTTTCGCGGGTCGATATAACGCAGTTGGCCGCCGATCGTGAAGCCGATCACCACATGGGTATGGGGGATGAGGTCGTCGGAAGCGCTCGTCTTGAGCAGTTGTCCGGCGGGCCCGGGGTGAATCACGAGGGCGTGCCCGTTGTCCAGCTCGAGGACGAGGTGGGTGCCCTTGCGCCCCGCCCGGTCGATCCTGGCACCGGTCAGCAGGTCCTGAAAATCCTTGCGGCGCCCGTGATGCCGGATGATCTTCATTGCGTTGCTGCTGGGACGCACCTCGGCCTCTTTGACGCGTCGGCCGACCACCTCGCGCTCGAGGTCGCGCCTCAGCACCTCGACCTCAGGAAGCAAAGGCGTCTCGCCCCCCGTCTCGTCGGTGGACCGCGCCGGGTGAGCGCCCCGAACCGTGCACTGGGGCGGGCGCGGCGGAGGCCGTCAGCTGTTTGAGCGCCGCCCGGGCGGCGTTCTGCTCGGCCTCCTTCTTGCTGTGTCCCCGGCCGGCGCCGACCAGGTCCTTGCCCACCACAACCTCCGCGGCGAAGCGCTTCGCGTGGTCGGGCCCGGAAGCGGTTACCCGGTATGAGGGCACGAGCGCAAAATCGCGCACCGCCACCTCCTGGAGGGCGTTCTTGGCGTCGTAACGCTCGCCACCGGCGACGAGATCGGACACCTTGGCGGCGAACATCGGCCTCAGGACCGAAGTCACGTGCTCCATACCCTGATCGAGGTAGAGCGCTCCGACAAGGGCCTCGAAGGTGTTGGCGAGAAGGGAGGGCTTGGTCCGCCCCCCCGTCGCCTCTTCACCCCGCCCGAGGCGGAGATGGTCACCGATGCCGAGATCGCGGGCCAGCTCGGCCAATGCGACGGTATTGACGACCGAGGCACGCAGCCGGGCCATGTCGCCCTCGGGCAATTCCGGGTAGTCCTGGTAGAGCAGGGTGGTGACGACGGCCCCCAGGATCGAGTCGCCCAGGAACTCGAGTCGCTCGTTGTGGATCGCCGGGGCGGTTTCGCCCAGGGGTTGCTCGAAGGCGTGGGAGCGGTGCGTCAGCGCAAGCTCGTAGAGCGGGCCGCCGTCGGGCGGGATCCCGAGAACCTCGAGGCCCGCTTCTCTATTCAGTCTCGACGGCCTGTCGGCCTGCGTAATGGCCACAGTTGGTGCACACCCGGTGCGGCAGCTTGGGTTCGCGGCACTGGGGGCAGGAAGAATAGGTGGGGGCCGACACACGCCAGTGCGCCCTCCTCATCCGCATCTTGGAACCGGTCTTGCGTCGTTTGGGTACGGCCATCTCGACTCCTCCTAGTGGTTCAGTTTGTCGCGCAGGGCGCTCAGGCCGGCCCAGCGAGGATCGAGCTCTTCCTGGACGCATCCGCAGGGCCCCTCGTTGAGGTCCTGCCCACAGCTTCCGCACAATCCGGCGCAAGCCTCACGGCACAACGGCCGCAGGGGCAATGCCAGCGTCAACGCGTCCCGCAGCATCGGCGCCAAATCGATGACCTCACCCTCGACCGCATAGGCGTCCTCGTCGGCCGGTTGCCCGGGGCCGTCCGCAAACAGCTCGCACACCTCGACGCCCACCTCGGAGGAGAAGGCGCGCAGACACCGGGCGCACTGCAGACGCGTGGCACCCTCCACCGCTCCGCTGACGAGGATGCCCTCGACCACACTGTCGGCCCGCAGCCGGGCCTCGACCGGCGTCTCGGCCACCGAGGCCAGCACCGTCTCGACTCCCTCGACGGGCCGGGACAGGTTGATGGTCCGGCCGGCGCCGGGCCGGCCGAGTATCTGAGCCACCGAAACTATTACGTCTTGCACGCGCGCGTCTCTCGATCCCTCTAGCTTGGTTTCAGGTTCTCCGGGGGCAAAAACCCCGGATTTCCCTTCACCAACGATACCAGCCGCTCGGCGGATCCCGGCTAACCCATCCGTCCTGATCCGGCGCCCTGATCCGGCCCGGGTCAGACGGAGCTGCCGCCCAGCCGGGCTGCGTCGAACGGGGCGACCGTCGTCCGCTCGTCCAGCACCACTTCCTCGGGAGCCGCCGACCGCTTCTCGGCCTCGAGCTGCGCCCGGCCCCGCTCGACGGCGGCCAGCGTCTTGTTGAGCCACAGCTCGAACGCGTTGAGGCGTCCATCGATGTACTCGTCGGCATCCGCCGAGAGCTGTGCGGCGTGGTCCCGCGCCGCCTGGGTAATGCGCTCCGCCTCGCGCTGGGCGTCCTGCATTATCTGCGTCTGGGACAACAGGCGATCTCTCTGAGCGCGCGCCTCGGCGATTATTCGCTCGGCCTCCTTGTAGGCGCGGGCCAACAGGTCATCCCGGTCCCGGGTCATCCAGCGGGCCTGACGGACCTCGTCGGGGATCTGTTGCTTGAGCTGGGCCAGCAGCTCAAGCACCTCTTCCCGGTTGATCACCGCGTTGTTCGACAAAGGCACCGCCTTTGCCTCTTCGATCACGAGTTGTAGCTCGTCAACCCCTTCGATGAGATCCATCTCCGTCACCTTTCCCGGCCGTAGCGTTCGCTAAGGGCCGTCGCCACCCCCGGGGGCACGAGCCCCTCGACAGAGCCGCCATATCGGGCCACTTCCTTCACGAGGCTTGAGGACAAAAAGGCCCATGACGGCTTCGCAGTCATGAACATCGTGTCGAGTCCCGGCGCCAGGGTCGTGTTCATCTGCGCCATCTGCAACTCGTACTCGAAGTCCGACACCGCACGCAGGCCCTTGACTGCCAGCGTAATCCCCCTGGAGCGGGCGAAGTCAACCAATAGCCCGTCGAACGACGCGATCTCGACATTGCCGACGTGGGCGAGCGCGTCCGCAAGCAGGCCCTTTCTCTCCTGCACGCTGAAGAGGGGCTCCTTGGAGGGGTTGGCGATGACTGCGACCACAACCCCTTCGAAGTAACGGGAGGCCCGTTCGACCACATCGACGTGGCCCTTGGTGGGAGGGTCGAAGGAGCCGGGGCACATGGCAACCGGCATCAAGGTTCATTCGCTTCGTGGCGGTAGACGATCAGCTGGGATTGCCCGATGGCCCGCTCCCACGCCACCTCCAGTCCGAGTGGCTTGAGGCCGGATTCGCGGGCGGGCCGATGAACCACGATGCGGCCGTCGTCTGCCAGGAACCCCCCGGTCACGAGCTCTTCGAGGTCCTCCTGAACCCCCGTCTTCGCCATCGAGTACGGCGGGTCGATGAAGATGAGATCAAGCCGCTCGATGGCGCCCTGCGCCAGGGTCGACTCGACGTCGGCCCAGAGGACCTGGGCGCGGTCGCCGAAACCTGTCACGGCCACGTTCTCCTCGAGCTTGAGGATCGCGTCGCGCGCACTTTCGACGAACGTGGCGGTGTCGGCGCCCCGGGACAGCGCCTCGAGCCCCAGCGCCCCAGACCCCGCGTAGAGGTCGAGGACGGTTGCGCCGGTGACATCGCCCAGGGACGAGAACAGGGCCTCCTTCATCCGGTCGGTCATCGGGCGGGTTCCCATTCCAACCGTTTTCAGCCGCCGGCCCTTCGCCTCTCCTGCAGTGACTCTCATGGAGACAGGTTAACTAGACGAATGGCGCCCCGGAGGACGCATGCCGCTCGGCTCATCCCGATTGCACCACGTCGAGATCCCGGGCGTCCCAGCGGGAGCGCATCTCCCGGCCCAGGTTGATGTTGGCGAAGTGGGTGACCTCCGGATCGTCGGCCAGGATCGAGACGGCGAGACGGCGGGCCATGGCCACGACGTCCTGATGCTCGAGCACCCGCGCCATCTTGAGCTGTGGCACCCCCGACTGGCGCGCTCCGAAAAGCTGACCCTCCCCCCGGTAACGGAGATCCGCAAGCGCCAGCTTGAATCCGTCGGCCGTGGCCGCCACTGCCTTCAGGCGATCGTGGGCAAGCGCAACCGCCGGCTCCGACTCGGCGCGTTCGAGCAGCAGATTGGTGGCAAGGACGCAGTGGGAGCCGTGACCCCCTCGACCTATCCGGCCCCTGAGCTGATGAAGCTGTGCCAGTCCGAAGCGTTCGGCGTCCTCGATCAGCATGACGCTTGCGTTGGGAACATCCACCCCCACCTCGACCACGGTGGTCGCCACGAGCACCTGGGTTGCGCCGTCTCTGAAGGCGGCCATGGCGGCCTCTTTGTCCGCACTTGCCATGTCGCCGTGCACGAGCCCCACCTGGAGATCGGGGAACACCTCCGAGGCCAGCCGCTTGGCCTCCGCTTTGGCGCTCCTCAGCTCGGTCTTGTCGGAGTCCTCACGAAGGGCATAGACCACGAACGCCTGCCTCCCCGCCGCTACCTCGGATCGGATCAAGCCGTAGGCCTGCAGGCGGTCCGAATCCCCCGCCGCGATGGTGGTACGTATCGGCTTCCGGCCCGTGGGCAGCTCGTCCAGGATCGAGACATCGAGGTCGCCGTAGATGGTGACCGCCAGGGTGCGCGGTATGGGCGTGGCGGTCATCACGAGGATGTCGGGCTCGCCCCCGGTGCTCTCTGTGCCGTCTGTCCCTCCTCCTCCGTCTGTCCCTCCTCCTCCGTCTGTCCCTCCTCCTCCGTCTGTCCCTCCTCCTCCCTTTGCTCTCAGTTTCTTGCGCTGGTGCACCCCGAAGCGGTGCTGCTCGTCGACGACCGCAACTCCCAGACGGGCGAACCTCACCGAGTCCTGTATCAGCGCATGGGTGCCGATCAGCAGATCGACCTCGCCCCGGGCGGCCGCTCTCAGGATCTCCTCACGCCGGCGCGCCGGCGTCGAACCGGTGAGGAGCCGCACCACGGGTCGCCGCGAGGTGGCGGCAAACAGGTTGCTCGCCTCTGCGGAGCCGAACGCGCGCGTCAGGAGCTCATCGACCGTTAGGTGGTGTTGTTCGGCGAGTACCTCGGTTGGGGCCATGAAGGCCGCCTGATGGCCGCCTCCGATGGCTATCAGGCAGGCGTAGAGGGCCACGACCGTCTTGCCGGAGCCAACCTCGCCTTCGATGAGCCGGTGCATCGGAAAACGACGGCCCATGTCGCCCTCCACCTCGTCACAGGCCCGGCGCTGGGCCCCGGTGAGCCCGAACGGCAGGGCTTCGATGAAGCTGGATGCAAGCGACTCGCCGTCCGGAGCGGGATGCGGGATCCCCCGCACCGTGCGCTCGAGCTTTCGCTTGCGGTAAACCAGCCCGAGCTGCAGCGTGAACACCTCGTCGAACACGATTCGTCGCCGGGCCGCGACCACCTGATCTTTGTCTTCGGGAAAGTGGATTGCCCTCAGCGCAGCGCCCCTCGAGATGAGGCCCAGCTTGCGGCGGAGATCGACGGGAAGCGGATCCAATATGGGACCGACGCTCTCGAGTGTGTCCCACATCACCCTGCGGAGCTGGTCGGTGGACAGCTCTGCGGTGGCAGGGTAGACCGGCACGATCCGGCCGACGTTGAAGGGCTCCCTGCCGGTCCTCACGATCTCGAACCGGGGAGCTGTCAGCTGTGGCCGCCCCCCGAACAGAGCCAATCTGCCGTAGAAGAACGCTTCGGTGCCCGGCTTGAGAGCCCGGGCAACCCAGTCCTGGTTGAACCACGTAACGGCCAGCGACCCCGTCTCGTCGCCGATGCGGCCGGTGATCATGCGCTTGCCCTTGCGCGTGTTGAGTCGAGCGATCTTGAGGACCCGCGCGTGCACCTGAACCTCGCCGGGCGGAAGGCCGTCTGAGCCCCGCACGAGCTCGGCGATGGTCTTGAGCCTCGTGCGATCCACGTGATGGCGCGGATAGTGCTGCAGGAGGCTCTGCACGGTGTGGATCCCGAGCTTGTCCCACCCGGGAGCCGAGGAGCGCGGCACCCTCAGCGGCGTCTGCAGGGCCGCCGGAGCGAACAGCTCGAGACCCCGCTCGAGGGCAACAACCGTATCGGCCATACCGCTGAGACTACGTGCGCGCCGGGGCCGGCCCGGGCATTTGGTAGGCTTTGCGGCGTTATGGCAGCGGTATGCGACATTTGCGGCAAGTCCCCACAGTTCGGGAACAACATCTCGCACTCACATCGGCGCACGCGCCGGAGATGGAACCCGAACGTGCAGAAGCTGCGCGTCCGGGTCAACGGCACGCCCAAACGCATGACGGTCTGCACGCAATGCCTCAAGGCCAACAAGGTGTCCCGGGTCGGCTGAGCACGCTCTTTCGCATCGCACATCACAAGTCGCCGGGTGCAACTCAACCGTCGGGCCCTTTTCTTCCTTGACCGCCCCTGTCCTGGTAGCTTCGGGGCAGGCGGGACGGCGCGCCGCGCTGAGGGGCCGGAGCGCCGCAAGGAGATCTCGGCCGCGGGACGGACAGCAGAAGCTAGGGAGGGGTTGTGACAGACGAACCTATGGATCGGACGCCGCCACCGAGCGAAGGGCCCGGATCCGAATCGAGCTCGGCGCGCGTCGGCGCCGTAGCCTCGAGTGCGAGCTCAACGAGCCCGCCCGTCGGCGGTGCGCCCTCCACCGGGGATGCGACCTCCACCGCGGGCCGTCCGGGAACATCCGGCGACGTCGGAGCTGCCCAACCGGGAGCGTTTTCTTCCTTCGTGAGCTCGAGACGCTCCAACAAGTCGGCCGGCCAGCTCATGAAAGAAGTCAGCGAGGACTTCTCGACGCTGTTCCGCAAGGAGATCGAGCTCGCAAAGCTCGAGCTGACCGAGTCGATCTCGGCCAAGGCCAAAGGCGCCGCAATCATCGCGGTCGCCGCGGTATTCGGCTTCTTCGCCCTGATCTTCTTCCTGTTCGGACTCCGTGACGGCCTGGATACCTTCTTGTGGAAATGGGTGGCCGACCTGATCACCGCCCTGATCCTTCTCCTGCTCGGCGGCATCGGAGCACTGATAGCGCGCCGTCTCCTGGGAACGCCCATCAAGACCGACATGACCAAGAAGACGATCAGAGAGGACGTCGAATGGGCCAAGACCCTCGGCAAACGCTAGAAGAGATCGAGGCAACCCGTGAGGACCTCGGCAGGAAGGTCGACGAGCTGGTGGATCGGGCCAAGGTCGAGGCCGGTGAGCTCGGTAAGAAGCTCGGCGTGGGGGCCGCAGGCATGGCGGTGTTCGCACTGCTCGGCTACATCGCAAAAAGACGCGTGAGATAGATCCAGGTGCGTTCCGAGCCCGCCTCGACCGGCACGGATGCTTTCGGGCTTCCGGCCGAGCTTCGATTCTCGGGCGTCGTCACTGCTTCCTGGCGCCTCTACCGGACCCACTTCGGGGCGCTCATCCGCCTTTACCTGGCGATCTTTCTGCCTCTTGCGTTTCTCCGGGTGGGGATACAGGTGCTGTTGAGGCTGACGACCTCTGCGCTGGCCGCACAGGTGATATTGACGCTTACCTCCATAGTGCTGGTCGCCCTCGCAGGAAGCTTTGCCCTCCATTGTGCGACGGTGATCCTGGCGGACGGCGTAAGCGGCCGGGCCATCTCGGCGGGCGCTGCGGCAGGCTCCCTTCGAGGCCGGTCCAGGGATCTCGTCAGCGCGGGCCTACTCGTCGGGATGCTCTCGGTCGCCGCCCTGTTCCTGCCATTTGGCCCTCTCGGCTCGATGGTGATCGTCCCGATGCTCTTGGGCCCCCCCGTCCTCGCCCACGTCATCGCCGGCGAAGGGAAGTCGTTCCCCGAGGCGGTTGCCCGCGCCCGAATGCTCCTGAAGGGCAACTGGGGGCGCGTGCTGGTCACCTTGCTCAATGTCGCTTTCGTCCTCGGGATCCTGCAACTGGTGCTGTTGAGCTTGTCGGTGGCCCTGCTGGCCGGCGCCGGAGGCCTCGCTTTGCTCCTATTGACCCTCATCCAGACGCTCATCGCAGCGATCGCTCTCCCCTACCTTGCGGCGACCGCGTTCGTGGCCTATCTCGACCTGAGGGTTCGCAACGAGGACCTGGACTGGGCCGGCTTGGCCGCCGAACGTGCCGGGGCGCCGTCGCCCCAGCCCAGCTAGCTACCTAGGGCACATCTCCGCTTCCGCGCAGCAAACGCCAGCCGGGGTTGACCGGGCCGAAGCCGCCGCCCAGCCGGAGTGAGTGCTCGATTGCGCCGGACACAAACTCTTTGCCTGCAGTCAGGGCGCTCAGTAGATCGTCCCCCCAGGCCAGGCGTGCGGTGACCGCCGCGGCGAGCGTGTCACCCGTTCCGTGCGTGTCGTCGGTGGCCCAACGCCGGGAGGTGAGCTCGACGACCTCGCCACCGTCGTAGAAGACATCCACTGCCGTCGCCCCCTGGAGATGGCCTCCTTTGACCACGACGCTGTGAGGTCCCATCGCATACAGGGAACGTGCCGCTGCCTTCATGCCATCCAGAGAGGTGATCGGTGCGCCGAGCAAGGCGCCGGCTTCCTCCAAGTTGGGGGTGATGAGGGCCGCCAGCGGGAACAGCCGCTCGATCAGCGCCTCGACGGCGTCGGCCGCGAGCAACCGGTGACCGCTCTTGGACACGAACACGGGATCCACGACAAGCCTGGTGATCCCGTGAGCCGCTACCGATCTGGCTACCGCCTCCACGATCGGCGCCGAGGCGAGCATCCCCGTCTTGGCCGCATCGATTCCGATGTCGTCGGCCACCGCTGCAATCTGAGCCTCCACGAAGTCCGGGGGAACCTCGTGGATGGCGTTCACTCCGAGGGTGTTCTGGGCGGTGAGCGCGGTGAATGCGCTCATGCCGTGACATCCGAACGCGAAGAACACCTTGAGGTCCGCCTGGACTCCCGCCCCGCCGCCCGAATCCGAGCCTGCAATCGTGAGCGCTCGAGGCACCCCCGTCACCGGGTGCGAAGGTGATCCCATCCGCCCTCCCCGGCCGCGTCTAGGGGGCCGTCGCCCAGGAGGCGCCGGCTGCCTTCCTGCGTCGCTCCGATCCGGGTGACGGGCGTGCCCAGCTCGGCAAGAGACTCCCGGGCGCGTTGGACGGTGTCCTCGGCGAGCGTGAACAACAACTCGAAGTCCTCACCCCCGGTCAGCGCCGCCTCGAGGGGGTCAAGGACCTCCCGAAGCGGGACGAGGTCGGGATCGACGGGCACCGCTTCCGGGACCACGCTGCAGCCGAGCTCACTTGCATCGAGCAGGTGGACGAGGTCCCCGATGAGCCCGTCGGAGACATCGATCATCGCGGTTGCCCCGAGCGCAGCGAGCCGCCGGCCTTCCTCGAGACGCGCTTCGGGCCTGAGCTGCCGGGCGACGAGCCGCCGGCGCGCCGCTTCCTCCACCGCAGCGCCGGCCCTCAACAGCGCCAGTCCCCCGGCAGCGCCACCGAGAACCCCGGTCACACAGATCGCATCTCCCGGGCGGGCCCCCGAACGGCGGATGGGCTCGGCCTCGGCGACCCCGATGAGCGCAACATACAGAACGAGGGCGCTCGCGCTGCTGATGTCACCGCCCACGAGTTGAACGCCCCACCGGGACGCGGCGGACAGGAGTCCGTCGAGTATCCGGTCTGCGGTGTCGAGGGGGCAATCAGCCGTCAGGCCCAGGCCGACGACCGCGTGATGGGGCCGTCCACCCATGGCTGCGATATCGGACACGTTTACGGCAAGTGCCTTCCAACCGATGTCGGCGCCGGACGCGTAACCCATGTCGAAGTCGATCGCTTCGATCAGAAGGTCGGTGGTGTACAACAACGTCGATCCCGGTGCCCTCAGCACGGCGGAATCATCGCCTGCCCACGTCTCGCCCTCGGGCGGCGCGCCGAGCCGCGCGGCAAACCGTTCTATGAGTCCGAATTCTCCGATGTCGGCAACCGTCTGTCGCTCCTTCAACGCCAACCGACACTACCCGGCCCCGATCGGCCTGCCTGCTAGACTTCGGAGCTTCTTAGGGACCGGGTGCCTTCCGCTCGAACAAGGCTCGGTCGGGAGAGCCAGACAAGGGAGGGATCGTGGCCGACGTTCAGTCCTACATCCTGATTCAGACCGAGGTCGGTAAGGCGGCGCAGGTTGCACTGGAGGTGCGCAACATCGAGGGCGTTGACGCCGCCGAGGATGTCACCGGGCCTTACGACGTCATCGTCCGGGCAAGCGCTCCCAACGTAGACGACCTCGGCAAGCTCGTGGTTGCAAAGATCCAAGCGGTCGAAGGCATCACCCGCACACTCACCTGCCCGGTGGTCCATCTCTAGCGACTCTTCCGCCCGGAGACCGCGCGCGCTCGAGACGCGCGCCGTCCACCCTCCCGCGCCGCCCCCCCAAGAGGGGCGACCCATGGCGCCACCGCTCGATTCCTCATCGACCTACTCTTTTTCGGACACAGAGACTTTTGCGCGCGCAAGCCGCGCCAAGACCGGGGCCGGTTACGTCTACTCACGCTGGGCCAATCCGACGGTGGACGCTTTCGAGGGTGCGGTGGCAGACCTCGAAGGCACCGAGGGGGCCGAGGCATTCGCCAGTGGAATGGGAGCCATCTCTTCGATCTTCCTGGCGCTGTGCTCCTCGGGCGACCGAATCGTGGCCACCCGCCAGCTCTACGGCAACTCCTACTCTCTATTGCAGGGGCGCCTGCCGCGCTACGGGATCAATGCGACCTTCTGCGATCACGACGACCACACCGCCATCGCAGCGGCGCTTGACGGCGCCAGGTTGCTCTATTGCGAGACGATCGGCAATCCCAAGGTGCAGGTGGCCGATCTCCCCCATCTGGCAGGCTTGGCACACGACGCGGGCATTCCTTTGGTGGTGGACAACACCTTCGCAAGCCCCGCGCTCTGCCGCCCGGTTGAACACGGCGCGAGCATCGTGGTCCACTCGGCAACCAAGTTCATCGGTGGCCATCACGACCTCTTGGGCGGAGTCGTGTGCGCGTCCGTGCAGTTGCTCGAGCCGGTGGCGGCGGTGGCGCGTGATCTCGGCCCTACCCTGGCGCCGTTCAATGCATGGCTGGGCCTGAGGGGTATCGCAACACTCCCTCTCAGGGTGCAGCGATCGAGTGCCACCGCGCTGGAGGTCGCCCGCGCCCTGCAACGATGGGAAGGAATAGATGCGGTCTACTACCCCGGCCTCGAGTCGAGTCCCTCCTACCCGCTGATCGGCGCGCTGTTGGACGGGCGCGGCGGAGGCACGCTCGCTTTCGAGGTCCGCGGCGGGCGTGAGCGCGCCGGCGCATTCCAGGAGGCACTCGGGCTGATACGTCCTGCGGCGTCCCTGGGCGGCACCCATTCGCTCATCGTTCATTCGGCCGGGGTGACCCACACTCAACTGGGGCCGGAGGAGCTTGCTTCGGCGGGGATATCCGAGGGTCTCTGTCGCCTGTCGGTGGGCCTGGAGGACCCGGGCGACCTGATCGACGACCTGGCCGGCGCACTTGCAGCCACCGGCTGATCTGCCGTTACCCTCCGGCGGTCAGCGCAGCGACCAACTCTTTGCAGAAGTCGGGGATGTCCTCCACCACGCGCCCCCACACGATGTTGCCGTCACGAAACGCCGGCCTATCGACCCACTCAGCGCCTGCATTGACGAGGTCGTCCTTGATACCGAGGCTGCCGGTTGCCTTTGAGCCCCTGACGATTCCGGCGGAGATTCCCACCAGCCCCGCATGGCAGATGAGCCCGATGACCTTGCCCTGAGAGTGGGCCCGGCCCACAAGCCCCGTCATGGCTGCGTGGCGCCGCATCTTATCGGGCGCCCAGCCGCCGGGGACGACCACGGCATCGAATTCCTCCGCCGACACATCCTCGGCCGCAACGTCACTCGACGCGGTCAGGCAATGCTTGCCGCGTGCCGTCACCCCCGCTTCGGTACCCACCACCCTCACCTCGGCGCCCTCTTCCCGCAGGCGCATCACGGGCACCCAGAACTCGAGGTCCTCGAAACCGTCCTCGAGCAGCACCGCAACCCTCACACCGTGAAGTCGCTCTCCGGAGCCGCTCATGTACCGCTGTCGCGGCGGACGTCTGGGTCGGCCTCGTGCGGTCTCCGCTCCATGCCGGTGCTGAATTCACCTTCCTTGAGCTCGTCCGGATCGTCCGGCGTCACTGCCTGGCCCTCGGCGAAGGTGCCGACGTCTTCTTTCTCGGCCGTCTCGCCGGTCGTCTCCTGTCCCTCGCTGAACCTCTCCTTGTCGTCATCGGTGCCTATCCCTTCCGCATTCTCCTCGCCACCTCCATACTGCCCGGCGGTGTCGTCGTGCGATCTCGACGGATGGCGGTGCTCCGAATCCTCTTTCCGGTTGGGATCGTCGTGTGAAGTCATTCTGTTCCCTCCCTCTCCCTCTCACTCTCACTCTCCAAGAAGCGGCCCTGATCGGCCGACCCCGACCTTAACTCTCGCACGCTTTGGCGGCCGCAGGCCTCCATGGATTAGGCTCTCGCCTGGTGAGAGAGACAGGGTTCGTTCT
>JACDDL010000057.1 GCA_013817045.1 Actinomycetota bacterium
CCTCTGCGGCGCGCCGGACGGCGGCGCGGGCCTCGGCCGCCAGGGCCAGGGCCGCCGGCCCGGCAAAGGCGTCCAGGAGCCGGCGTTGCTGAGCCGGGCGCCCAAGCCGCTGATGCTCGTGCTGACCCGCTATCTCCACGAGGGTTGCGCCCAGCTCGGCCAGAACGGCGACGGTCACGATTCGTCCGTTCACCCGGCACTTCCCGGCCCGGAGGGAGTCCTTCACCGGGGATGCCGGTGGGACCGTGCGGGTTACGACGACCTCCAGGGGCTCGTCGCCGTCGGGCGGCTCCACCAGGCCATGGCCGACGAGGACCTCGATCGCCGCATGCGCCGGGGGCACCGAGAAGCGTCCTTCGACGCGCGCCTCGGCGGCGTCGCTCCGGACGAGCGTCCGCTCGCCCCGGCCGCCCAGGAGTAGGCCGAGGGCGGCGACCACCAGGGTCTTGCCGGTACCGGTCTCCCCCGTCAGGGCGCTGCAGCCGCGGTCCAACTCGAGATCCGCCGCCCCGATGACGCCGAGATCCTGGACCACGAGATCCGTCAGCATGGTCTGATTCTATTGTGACCGGGGTCGCGCCGGCCGGTTCCTCGGGCAGTCGTGCGTGGTCGCCCCCGTGCCCGAGGCCAGAGCGGCAGAGAGTGCAAACACATGACCAGGAAGACGAAAAGAGCGGCAGGCTCAGTCGTGAGCGCCGGACGCACGACCATACAGAGCGGCTTCGGTCGCCTGCGGACGGGGATATGGCCCATCGTACAGACGGCGGGGGCAGCGGCGGTGTCCTGGTACGGGGCGGTCACGCTGCTCGGGCACCAGGCGCCGCTCTTCGCCGCGCTGAGCGCGGTCATCTGCCTGGGGGCGTCGCGAGGGCAACCCTGGCGCCGGGCCATCGAGATGGTCCTCGGAGTTGCGGTGGGCATTCTGATTGCGACCCTGCTGGTCCAGGTCATCGGAACGGGCACGCTGCAGATTGCCCTCATCGCAGCACTCGCCATGTTGTCCGCGACCCTCGTCAACGGCGGCTCGCTGTTGGTTACGCAGGCGGGAGTGTCGGCGATCCTGGTGGTCGCGGTCGAGCAGCCGACCCATACCTTCGTCCCGGACCGTTTCTTCGACGCCCTGTTGGGCGGGTCATGTGCCCTGGTCATCAGTCAACTGCTCTTTCCGCTGAACCCGCTGGCCGTGGTGTCGAGCGCCGCCCGCAGGGTCTTCGTTCCGCTCGCGGGCACCCTGGAAGAGGTCGCCAGAGCCATAGCAGCAGCCGATCCGGAACGGGCCGAAGGAGCCCTGTGGCAGGCCAGGGGCATCGACGAAGCGGTACGGGCGTTCAACGACGAGCTTGCCGCAGGACAGGAGTCCGCTCGCCTGGCTCCCCCCCGCCGAAAGGCCCTGGGCCCTCTCGAGATCTATGCGCAGGCCGCCAGCCAGGTGGACCTCGCGGTCCGCAACACGCGCGTACTCGCGCGCGCCGCAATCAGCCTGGTCAGGAACGAAACCCTCACAAGCTCGACGGGCGGACCGGACAAGACGAGAGAGGCATTGTCCGAAGCGGTTTTCGACCTCGCCCGAGGAGTGCGCTCCCTGGGAGAGCGATTGGACTATGAGGACCCTGAGCTTCAGGCCGAGACGCGCACCTACGCCCTGCGGGCGGCGGAGCGCGCCACCCGGGTGCTCGAGGACAGAGAGGCACTTGCCACGAGCATCGTCGTGGGGCAGGTCCGGCTGACCGCCTCGGACCTCCTGCGCGGCTCGGGGATGGACCTGGCGGCGGCACAGCAGGCGCTGGACGACGCGGCCGGCCGCTCACACGGCCTCTAGCCCGCGGACTATCCGGGCAGGCCCAGCTTCGAGCGCAGCCGCTCGACGAAGCCCGGGCCGGCGAGACGAACCAGCTTGAGCGGCCGGCCGTGGCGCTCCACCGTTACCGCCGCACCTTCCGGCAGGGGGCAGTTCATGCGGCCGTCGAGCGATACCTCCGCGCCGCGACCCTGGTCGCCCTCCACGGTGATCTCGACCTTCTCGTCGGCCGCCAACACGAAAGGCCGCGAGAACATCATGTGGGCGGCCACGGGGACGACGACGAGGCACTCCGCCCTCGGCGAAACGATGGGTCCCCCGGCGCTCATCGCATAGGCGGTCGAACCGGTGGGCGTCGCTATTACGAGGCCGTCGCCGTTGAAAGTGGCAAGGCGTTCGCCGTCGACCTTGACGGACAAGCGCACGAGCCGCACGCGCGAGGCACGCTCGACCAGAACCTCGTTCAACCCCACGTACGAGACATCGCAGCCGTGCACGCCCTCGCACGCAATCATCATGCGGTTCTCGATCGTGTAGGTCCCCTCGAGCAGTGTGTGCAGGGCCTCTTTCTCATGGCCGGGCTCGACCTCGGTCAGGTATCCGAGCGTTCCGAAGTTGAACCCGAGGAGCGGGACGTCGGCCGAGTGCGCCAGCTGTGCGGCTCGGAGCATCGTGCCGTCCCCTCCGAGCGACAGCACGACGTCGGGGTCGTGCTCGGTCACCTGCATCCCCCTGGGGAAGAGAATCGCGGCAAGCTCCTCGTAGAGACGCCGAGCTTCGGGCTTGTGCTCGTGCACCACGATCGCGACACGCCGGATGTCCATCGGCCCTATTCTCCGGCCGCCTCGGCGACCGCTCCCTCGACCGCACGACCGATGTCCGAGGCGTCGGCGGGGACTCCCCGCCTGAGGTGCAGGAAGAACTCACGGTTGCCGGCAGGCCCGGGGACATCCGAGGGCGCCACTCCGGCGACGCCCAGCCCGGACTGGGCGCCCGAGAGGACAACACCGTCTATCGCCCGGGCCCACAGTCGTGGGTCGCGCACCACTCCCCCCCGTGGAACCGACTCCTTGCCGACTTCGAATTGCGGCTTCACCAGGAGGACGAAATCGGCATCGTGCCGCGCCACCCGGGCCAGTGCAGGAAGTACGAGGCTGAGGGAGATGAAGGAGAGGTCGGCGACGACTCCTTCCGGGCGCCAGGGCACATCCTCGCGGGCAAGCGTACGAACGTTGACCCGCTCGAGAACCACCACCCGGTCGTCATTGCGCAGCCGCCAGTCGAGCTGCCCGTAGCCGACATCCACAGCCAGCACGTAGGAGGCTCCTCCCTGCAGCAGCCGGTCGGTGAAACCGCCCGTGGATGCTCCCGCATCGAGCCATCTCCGCCCGGCCACGGGTATGGTCCAGCGCGTCAGGGCCCCGTCGAGCTTGCGGCCGCCGCGCGACACGAACGGCTCGGTTTGCTCCGAGATCGTGATGGCCTGTCCGGTGTCGACCAGGGCCGCCGCTTTGAGGGCGGGCATCCCGTCGACCTTGACCACCCCCGCGTCGATCGCCCTCTGCGCTTCGCGCCTCGATGTCGCCAGTCCCCTGCGGACCAGCTCGGAGTCAAGCCGGGCGCGCCGCGCCAACGTCGTCCGCCGGGCGCGCCATCTCGAGCGCCCCCTCGAGCTCGGCCTCGAGCCTCTGGGCGACCTCCTCGAGGGAGCCGAGGCGGGTGGCGTCGTCGGACCCCTCCGCCCGTTGCAGGATCGATGAGATCCGGTCCTCGAAATCGATTGTCTCCATGGGTGGATTATGACCCCCTGGACTGGCCCGAGGCCGGTTTCTGCCCAGGGGCCGACCGATCCGTGCCCTTCTTCCCCGACGAGCTCCTCTTGCGGGTCGTCTTCTTGCCGGTCGACTTCTTGCCGGAGCTCTTCTTGCGGGTCGTCTTCTTGCCGGAGCTCTTCTTGCGGGTCGTCTTCTTGCGCGTGGTGCCTGTGGACGCCTTGGTCGGCGAGCCGGCGGGTTGAGCCTCGAGCCGGTCGAGCCGGTCGGTCAGCCGGGCGACCGCTCCTTCGAGTCGCTCGACCTCACGCGCGCTTGCGATGCCGAGCTGGGCAGTCTGGTTCTGGATCTCGGCCCGCAGCGCCCGGGCCACCTCCTCGCGGTCGTCCAGGGTCCGCTCCAAGAGGTCCCTCACCAGTCCCGAAGCCGCTTCCCGCTGTATCTCACCCTCACGGACGAGCTCTTTTACGAATTGCTCCGCACGGTTCAGCACGAGCTCGGCCACTCCGGAGCCCACGGTCGCCCACCTTCGCAGCTCGTCTTGCACCTTCCGCTGCTCCCTTTCTCCTCCGGCTCGATGACCCGGGGTCATCTGTGGGAACGCCGTTCTCGGGAACGGAGCGCCTGTCCACGCCAGGCTTCTATGACCGGCTCAAACTTATACTCAACGGGTGCTGAACCTGATACCCATCTCGGACGCCAACCCGGCGCGCCGCTTCCCCATCGTGACGCTCGGCCTCATCGCCGCGAACATCTACGCGTTCTTCCTCCTCGAACCCGGTTTCGGCCAGACCGCGGGGGCACAGTTGTACTTCGTCGATAACGCGCCCATTCCGTGCCAACTGCCCAACGACTGTCCCGCGACCATCCCGGGCACCGATCTCCCGATACCCGTTCGCGACCCCGTCTCCTTTCTCCTCGCGACGCTGTTGTCGATCTTTCTCCACGGCGGCTGGCTCCACATCATCGGCAACCTGCTCTTCCTGTGGATATTCGGCAACAACGTCGAGGACCATCTCGGCCCCGTGAAGTACCTGGTCTTCTATCTCCTTGCCGGAATCGTGGCGACGCTGGCGCACGTGTTCACACACGTCGATTCGTTTCTCCCGGGGATCGGCGCGTCGGGAGCGGTTGCAGGCGTCATGGGCGCCTACCTCGTTTTGTACCCGCGTGCGCGGATCAACGTCCTCATTCCGATTTTCTTCTTCTTCACAGTGGTCGCCATGTCGGCCTGGGTGGTCCTCGCGCTGTGGTTCGTCTACCAGTTCTTCATCGGGGCACAGGAGGCGGCGGGCGGAGCCGGCGTCGCCTGGATGGCCCACGTCGGAGGCTTTGTGTTCGGAGCGGCGGCGATCATCCTGCTCGGGGGGCGCCCTCAACGCCCGCGCCCCCAGTGGCAACCTCAGTGGCGATGACCGGCCGAAACGGCCGGGTCAGCCGAGGTCGGCCAGGCTATCCACCACCAGGTCCGGGGCCGGCCGTAGGTCACCCGCCTCGCTCCGGGTGGTCACGCCCGACAACACCAGGATCGTCGCCCAGCCCATGGACACCGCTCCGGCCAGATCGCTGTCGGCGCGATCTCCCACCGCAGCGATCCTGCGGGCGCCCGACATCCGGCGCGCCACCGCCTCCATCATGGGGGGATGGGGCTTGCCGACGATCTCGGCGGTGTGTCCGGAAGCCACCTCGATGGACGCCAGGATCGCCCCCGCGCCCGGCCACAGCCCCTCGGGGGCGGGAAAGGTCGAGTCGCGATTCGTCGCAAACAACTTCGCCCCGTTCCTCACGGCGCTCGACACCCGGCGCATCGTGCTGTAGTCGAAATTGACATCCCAGCCGACCACCACGGCTTCTGCGGCGATGCTGGCGGCATCGTCGTTGAGCACGACCCCTATCGAGGTCAAGGCATCGCGCACGCCGCGGTCGCCGATCACAATCGCCGTCTTGCCCGGATAGCCCTGGGCCGCAAGGACCTCGGAGGTCACGACCCCCGAGGTCAACACATCATCGTCGAGGGCGTCGATCCCGAACCCGGCCAGCTTGGCGACATACTCATTCACCGTCGAGCGCGAGTTGTTGGTGCAGAAGATCACCTTCACGCCGCGCTCGCGCAAACGCCTGATCGCCTCGGGCGCGCCTTCGATCAAGCTGTCGCCGCGATAGACGACGCCGTCCAGATCACACATCAGAGCATCGAAGTCCCGGGAGATGGCCCCCGGATCCAGAGCACCGGTCACTCTGTTTGCCCGCTCACGGCTCGGTCTTCCCCGTTCGGCAAATTTCTCCTTCGTATGGGTCGTGTGTGCTCTCCGCAGGCGCACGTATCATGCGCCACCTATGCCGACCTTGAGACCCTTCCACGGAATCCGTTATAGCTCCGCCGCCGTTCTGGCCGACCTGGTCTGTCCTCCCTATGACATCATCTCGGCGGAGACCCAGGCCGTCCTGGGGCGCCGCCACCTCAACAATGCGGTCCATCTCGAGCTTCCACCGGACTTGCCCGAAGGCTCGGAAGGCTATGCGCAGGGTGCTGCCGCCTTCCGGAGCTGGATGGAGGAAGGCGTGCTGCGGCCCGACGAGGAGGCATCTCTCTACGTCTACCGCCAGGACTTCGTGGGCCCGCAGGGGGAGCGTCGCCGGGTGGCGGGCGTGCTGGGAGCACTCGGGCTCGAGCCTTGGGGCCGCGGCTCCGGAATCCTCCCGCACGAACGAACCATGCCCGGACCGGTAGCCGACCGGCTCAGCCTGCTGCGAGCCTGCCCGGTGAACATCTCGCCCATCTACGCGATCTATCACGGGGCCGGCGGGTTGGCGCCTTACTTCGATACCCTCGAGAATCGTCCTCCCGCTGCGAACTTCGTCGACGACGAGGGCACACGTCAACGATTGTGGATCATCCAAGCGCCGGGGGAGATCGAGATGCTCAGTGCGGCGTTGTCGAACGGCCCGCTGATAGTCGCAGACGGACATCACCGCTACGAGACGGCACTCGCCTACCATGAGGAGCAAGAAGGCGCGCCGGGCGGCCACGACGCGATCATGTGCTTGTGCGTCGACATCGACGGCGAAGATGTTCTCGTGCTCCCGTATCACCGGGCGATCTCCGCACCGGTAACGCCTCTTGCGTTGAAACAACGGTTAAGGGACGCCTGGGATGCAATCCCGTTGGATGACGAGGACGTGCCGGCGACCCTACAGGCCTCCCGCGCCGAGCATTCATTTGTCTTCGTGCTTCCTGAAGACAATCTTTTCATCGAGGTTGTCGCCGAGAGCACCGATGCCGTGCTCGACATCGTCGTCCTCCACGACGACATCCTTCCGAAGGCCTTCGTAGAAGGCATCAACGGTTTGAGGTTCTTGAGGGATCCGAGGGAGTTGGTCGAAGCCGTACGCACGGAAGGTTGGGATGCAGGGGTGCTCCTCAAACCCGTGCTTGCGGCACAGGTCGCGGCGACCGCACTGGCCGGCGAACGCATGCCGCAAAAGGCAACCTACTTCTGGCCCAAAGTCCCGACGGGGCTCGTCTTCCGCTCGCTCATTTGAAGCTAGAGATCGAGCGATCGGCGGCTCTCCGCGTCATTCAGATCGACCTCGAGCCTCGGATGGCCCCCGAGATCGTCGGCCGCGTCGATCGCCTCGGCGGTGCCCCTGAGGCGTCGCCGACGGCCAGGAAGACGCTGCGTCCCGAGCCTCAGCAGGACATAGTCCATCCGGGAAGCTCGCACCCGGGCGAGCAGGTCCTCGGGCGGCTTGGGCGTGCAGATAACCAGACGCTCGACCCCGGCGAGCTCCGCCCCTTCGAGCACGGTCCCTATGGAGAACTGTGCGTCTTCGAACACCACAATCGTGCGCACGTCTTGCGCAGCACGCTCGACGAAGTCTGCATCCGCCTCGGAACCCTGGGCCACGTACGCACCGAGCTCTTTCCAGCGCGCCGCCGATAAGGCGTCGGCGGCAATAACCCGCACCACATCTCCCTGCGACGTCAAGAGATCTATGACGGCCGAACCGATCTGTTTCGGGGGGCGGACAAGGAGCACACTCATGGGGTCAGACTCTTACCTTCAGTATGTCTCTTGCAACCGAGAACCGGACGTGCGAGCCATGCCCGAGGGGTTCACCATCCACGTGGCGGCTGAACGGTTCCTCTGATCTCACCTCGAAGGCTTCCTGATCGGCGCTATAGAAGGCGTCGGCATGTTCTGCGAGGCTTCCTGAAACCACGGACTTCCAGGCGTAGGCCGGGAGCGCCTCGATCCGCATCTTGCGGAGGGCGAAGACGTCGACCCCTCCATCCAGTCGCGCCCCCGGCGTCAACTGCACGGGACGCCCTCGAAAATAGGCGTAGGGCCCGCTGTTCGACGCGATCACCATCGCGACCGCGATGTCGCCCCATTCCCCAGACAACTTCATCGATGGATTGCGATGCCGGTAGGTGCTTGCGAGCAGGCGCCATGCGCTCCAGTAGAAGTAGGGCTCGCCAAATCGGTGCTTGGTCGCGACCCGGCTCTCGACGCGCTCCGCGGCCTCCGCGTCGAAACCGCACCCCGCGCTGAACGTGAAGTACCTGTCGTCCATTCGGCCAAGCGTCACCCTTCGCTCCGCGCGACGCTCGTCGGTGAGATGGGCCACCGCCTCGAACGGATCGCGCGGCACCCCCACGGTGCGAGCAAAGACGTCCATGGTCCCTCCGGGTATGATCCCAAGGCACGACGAAGTGCCCGCAAGGCCGTTGGCGACTTCGTTGACGTGACCGTCGCCGCCCCAGGCGATGACAAGCTCGACTCCCGAACCTGCGGCCTGTGACGCCAGCCCAATCGCGGCATTGCGTCCGGTGGTGGAGTAAACCTCGAGACTGTATCTGACCTCCAACGCGCTCAGCACTTTGGTGGACAGCGGTGCCGACAACCGGCGCGCGTTCGGGTTGATGAGGACGACCGCAGCGCGCTTACCTCGCTCAGCTATCATTCGCCCATGCAATCCGAATCGGGGAAAGCGACCGACATCCTGACCATCGACACGGGGATGCGCGGCGACCAGGCTATTACCGGCGCTTTCATCGTCCGGGGGGAAAAGACTGCACTGGTCGAGACAGGGCCGAAAGCCACAGTTGACAACGTACTCTCCGGTTTGGCGGAGGCCGGCGTCGAGAGCATCGACTGGATCGTCGTCACCCACATCCACCTGGACCATGCGGGGGCCGCCGGCACCCTCGCCCGGCGCTGGCCCGAGGCAAGAGTGGCCGTCCATGAGCTCGGCGCGCCGCATCTGACCGACCCGTCGAAGCTGTGGGCAAGTGCGCGCCGCATCTACGGTGACGCTATGGAGGAGCTCTGGGGCGGGATCGACCCGGTGCCTTCAGATCGCATCACGGTCCTGTCCGACGGGGAGGTGATCGCCCTCGGGGGCCGGACACTGCGGGCCGTCGAGACCCCCGGACACGCCCGCCACCACCACGCGCTGCTCGATGACTCGACGGGTGCTCTGTTCGCGGGGGACGCGCTCGGCGTCCGGCTTCCCGATGTCGGCATCAACCGGCCCGCCACGCCTCCGCCGGAGTTCGATCTCGACCAGGCCATAGGGTCGATCAAACGCATCCGTGATCTGGACGCTGAATCAGTGTGGCTGACGCACTTCGGGCCCTCGGACCGCGGCGTAAACCCGGCGACACCGGCCGAGGCGTGTGACGAGGCCATCGAGTCCCTGTCGCGGTGGGACGAATGGGTGCGCGCCGGCCTCAAACAAAGCCGCGAGCCGGAGGCGGTGACGCGCTTCGTTGTGGAGAGGTCGAGGGAGGCGCTCGAGAGCTCACTCGGGCCCCGCGAGGTAGACCGTCTCGAGCTCACGACTTCCTACTCCATGAACGTGTCGGGACATATGAGAGCGATCGACAGGGCAGAAGCGCCTTCTACTTCTTGACGCAGAAAAGGAGGCTGGTTCTCGGCCCCAAGTCGTGTGCGCCGATCTTCTCGAAGGTGAGGCTCAAGCGATCGTCCTGCCTTCGTTCGCTTCCCCATCTTGGTTCGTTGCGTCGCTTCAAAGCCGCGCGGCGCGCTCCGGTGCGTCGGTGAGCTCGGGATCGACCGCGGCAACCGCCTCGAACCACTCGCGCGCCTGCGTGTAACGCCCCCGGCGCGCCAGGAGGTCGGCGAGCACATACCAGGCCCGCAGGTGATGCTCCTCCGCGGCCTCGGGACGAAGCTCGAGTCGCTCGAGTCGTGCGATAGCGTCGTCGATGCGGCCCATGTCCGCGAGGGCACCGGCGCCGACGATTGCGGCCTCATAGAGAACGCTCGGTTCGCTTTCGCCTGGGACGACCTCATCACAGAGCTCGAGGGCCCGTTGCGGCTTCTCCATGGCCCTGTAGCAGTCGGCCAGCACGGGGTTCTGATCCGCAGCCCCCGAGATGCGCCGAAAGGTGGACAGCTCGGTTGCCGCCTGCTTCCAGCGCTCGGCGTGGTAATAGGCAAGACCGAGAAATTCCCGTACGGTCGTCGATCGCAGCGCGATGTGCTTCGCCTGCTCGCCCAGGCGGATGGCTTCGTCGAGGTCGCCGGCCATGAACGCCCCCACGGCCTCCGAGAACACCTGGACCAGGATCTCGGCCTTTGTGGGGCGCGCCGTGGCCTGGAGCTCCCTCACTATCTCGTCCGAAAGATGCGCGGCATCATGCTTGCGCGTGTGGGTGGAGGGGCGGTTGGCCCGGCGGGCCGCCGGGCCGGCGCGCCGGCCGCCCTTCGGGGGTGGTCCGGTTCTTCTCTGTGGTGGCGTGGGCATAGGAGGACCCTACTTGTCACGCGCAAAGAGGCCGCCCGAAGGCAGCCTCTTCAGTCCAACTAAGAATCCCGGCGGCGACCTACTCTCCCGCCCCGTCTCCAGGGAAGTACCATCGGCGCTGGAGGGCTTAACTTCTGGGTTCGGAATGGATCCAGGTGTTTCCCCTCCGCCATTGCCACCGGAAACTTATGAAATTGTCAATGCCTTGGAACCTCCAAAGCGAGCGCGAGCGATACCAAGCCCTCGGCCTATTAGTACCGGTCGCCTGAACACATTGCTGTGCTTACAGCTCCGGCCTATCAACCTTGTCGTCTAGCAAGGGGCCTTACCCGGTTAACCCGGTGGGAGACCTCATCTTGGGGTCGGCTTCGCACTTAGATGCTTTCAGCGCTTATCCGCTCCGCATGTAGCTAACCAGCATGCCCTTGGCAGGACAACTGGCACACTAGAGATGCGTCCGACCCGGTCCTCTCGTACTAGGGTCAGCTCCCCTCAAGTCTCCTACGCCCGCGGAGGATAGGGACCGACACTTCTGTTACCTCCGGAACCAAAATGGCTCCGGCGTCCAGGTCGTTTCGGTTCCGCCTGGCTCCCCATGTCGCCATGGGGGTCGGACCATATCTTCACGGAACTTTGTCCGTGTCTGGCATATGGCCTCTGAGGATTCTGGACGACCAATCCTTCCTTCGGTACTTTCCGTCTCCGTTCATCCGTAGGCTTATCTCTACAAGTCGAAGAAAGCCCGACTTGTAGATGGATTGCGCTGAACTGCGACGTGGAAGCTTCCTTCCCCGTCGACGTATCCAGCAAGGTAGTCGTTCAGTCTTTCCTGCTGATTGTCCGGCGTAGCTGATTGCAGCCACACACCTGGCGGATTGTCACCGATCTCCATGCGCCAACCTTAGAAGAAAGGTGTGACAGAATCGGTACCGCAGGATGCTCCGGAGATTCCAGCATTTAGCCAGATTTATAGACAGCGCGATTGTCCACTGTCTCACGACGTTCTAAACCCAGCTCGCGTGCCGCTTTAATGGGCGAACAGCCCAACCCTTGGGACCTGCTCCAGCCCCAGGATGCGACGAGCCGACATCGCACGTGTATCCGCCGTTTCCGGCGGCGCAGACTATATCTTCACCCTGCCCAACCAAAGGCGAGGGGTCGGCGTATTGTGGCGATCATAGATTTGCCTCCGAAGAGGCGAGGATCGCCACCTTGGTCGGTAAAGACCACAGTCGTTACGGGGTCACATGCGGGAGCTTGTATCTCATCTCAGAGAGTAAGTGAGGCTCGATGATGCGAACGAATCTGACAGTACTAGCCACCGAGAGTCGAACCCGGTAGTAGCACTTGTCGCGATTGAGTGTTGCCTGTAAGCCCCACTGCTCTTGAAGCATTTCGATGACTCTTATCTGACTCTTGACATCGAATTGCTGAGTGTTGAGATACACCGCTCTCCTCGATCGACAACCATCATCCATGAACCAGACTGCTAGTGCGAGGTCGTCCAGCTCGATGAGCGGGATTTCCTTGCGACCATTGCCATAGAAGGCTTTGTAGTACGGTGTCATCGCTGAGACGCTACGCGTCACGAAGCGGTACGCCATCCGGCCTTCATTGCCGGCTCGGAGCTTGGGTGGAGTGGCAACTAGCTCCGCTAGCTGTTGATACTTCCAGTCCACATAGCTGCGTTGAGCTGCAGAGTGGTTGACCTCGAGAAGGGCGTTGGTCTTGCAGCGCATTGCGCCGTCACCCAATAAACTTCCGATGACAACAGATCGCTGCACTCCCGACAGACTTCCCACGGTGTTGCCCACTGTACGCAGTCGATGCGACAGTTTCGGGGTTCACCGTTATAAGCCGATACTCAAGCGGCATTTCTGCCGCTTCACCCCAATTTTGAGGTGCCAAACCGTGCCGTCGATATGGACTCTTGGGCACGATCAGCCTGTTATCCCTAGGGTACCTTTTAGCCGATGAGCGACGGCCCTACCACGAGGAGCCGCCGGATCACTATCTCCTGCTTTCGCACCTGCTCGACTTGTCAGTCTCGCAGTCAAGCTCCCTTGTGCGATTGCACTCAAATCCTGATGGCCAACCAGGATGAGGGAACCTTTGAACACCTCCGTTACATTTTAGGAGGTCACCGCCCCAGTGAAACTACCCACCTGACACTGTTCCCGATCCGGATAACGGACCCGGGTTAGAAGCCCAGAACATTCAGGGCGGTATTTCAAGGTTGACTCCACCTGAACTAGCGTCCAGGTTTCAAAGTCTCCCGCCTATCCTACACAAAACGTCCCAAACTCCAATATCAAGCTGCAGTAAAGGTCCTAGGGTCTTTCCGTCCTTCCGCGGGTAACGAGCATCTTTACTCGTATTGCAATTTCGCCGAGTCCCTGATTGAGACAGCGCCCAAATCGTTACGCCATTCGTGCAGGTCGGAACTTACCCGACAAGGAATTTCGCTCTGGGAGTTTCTCCCATGTCGCCATGGGGCCAGGACCATATCTTCAACTCTCTCGTCGAGGAGAGTTGGCTGGCGTATGGCCTCTGAGGATTCCAAGAAACGAGACGGCTTGCGATGATTCATCGTTTGAGTGATCTCTGCAATCTCACGTATTCCATCGATCGAGAGATGCATTCGACGATCCATCATGGCCAGAACCTCTTTCAACTTCAAGAAGTCTTGGTGTTTTGCCGTGCGGAGTGGATTAGCTTCAAAGAACGGCAGAATTGTTTTCCGGAGATCGTCCCACTTGAAGACATTGTAGGTGAACAAGTCTTCTTTGTGGTTATCGTGCCGGGCGTTGCGATAGATACGTCCGCACTTGAAGAACTCTCTTATGAGCTCGAGGGCAGAAATACTTCGCTCTCCCTGCACGACTACGAACCTCGGCTGCACCTGCCATCCGCGGGACATGCGTTTGTTCCGTTGGACTGGACAGCTGAAACAACCTTCACCGTCGACGAAGCCGACGATCCACTGCTCGAATCCTGGCCTTTCCTGCTGATTGTCCGCACCGAACGGATTTTCACTGCCCATGTCTTAACCCTATTGATTGGGTGTGACACAAACGAGTACCTTCGGATTCTCGGAGTTTCCAGCAAATAGCCAGCTGCACTTCGCAGAATCGCTCCTGCAAGGGGCAGATTTCCAGTTGCACGTACTGGAATTTCCTACCTTAGCACGGTTATAGTTACCGCGGCCGTTTACCGGGGCTTAGGTTCAGAGCTTCGCTGAGACCGAAGTCTCGGCTAACCCTTCCCCGTAACCTTCCGGCACCGGGCAGGCGTCAGTGCGTATACGGCGCCTTACGGCTTAGCACGCACCTGTGTTTTTAGTAAACAGTCGCTTGGGCCTGGTTTCTGCGACCTTCCCCGGCTCCAGGAGCAAGTCCTTTCACCAGAAAAGGCGCCGCTTATCCCGAAGTTACGCGGCCAGTTTGCCTAGTTCCTTAACCAGGGTTATCTCGATCGCCTCGGTATGCTCTACCTGTCCACCTGAGTCGGTTTGGGGTACGGGCACCACACGAACTCACTAGAGGCTTTTCTCGGGAGCATGGGCTCATCGGCTTCCCCTCAATCGGGTCGGCATCGCATCTCAGAGTTAACGGTCTCCCGGATTTGCCTGGGAAACCCTCCTACCTGCTTACCCCACGTCAACCAAAGCGTGGGTCCGACTACCCTCCTCCGTCACCCCATCGCTCCCCTAGAACCACTGGGTCGGTAGGCCCGAAGGCTTTCCTTAGCAAGTGGATTCGGGGTGGGCGCGCATGTGGTGGTACTGGAATATCAACCAGTTGTCCATCGCCTACGCCTCTCGGCCTCGGCTTAGGTCCCGACTTACCCTGGGCGGATTAACCTTCCCCAGGAACCCTTG
>JACDDL010000234.1 GCA_013817045.1 Actinomycetota bacterium
AAGTTCGTGCTGCACCACGGCGAGTACATCATCCAGTCAATCGCAGGCCATCAGGAGCTCCTTGGCCCCGACGTCACCGTGGCCCACCTGCTCATTAAGAACCACGTGACCGACCACATCGGGCGAGCGGCCTACGCACTTTTCACCGAGTCAGCGACCGCCCACCTCCAAGTTTCACTCGAGCACGCCCTCCCGATCGATGAGCAGTATGAGCACTACGCGACCACCCGGGCGCACGTCTTTACCCTTCCCTTCAAGTAGCTCAGGGGAGTCCTTGTTTGGATCGCGGTTCTGCCGGAACCTCGAACAGATTTCGAATTGGCGCAGTCGTGAACTGGAGCGCACGTTGGGACGTCTCATCATCAATGCGCTCGTCCCCACAGCGTTCGACCGGGCGCGTGTACAGCTGATGCTCAGCGGCCTGCACCGTGCTCGTACCGATGCGCGCCTTCGCGCTCGCTAACCATCCGCCGTAGATCTCGCCATCCAGGGTTCTTCGACTCCGTCATGGTCGAGCGGACCCTCAACTCGGATCGTCCCCAACCTGCTATTCGTAAAGTCGATGCTCAGCGTCGAGGAGTCAGATTATTTCGGGAGCCAGCCTCTCAGCGAGAGATCGGAGAACCTTAAGTTGTATCTGAGGAGACCTCTTGAGGAGACTTCGGAACGCTTGGTCGGTCAGGACAAGAGCGCGCACAGGGCTGGTAGTAGTGACGGTGGCAGTCCGCGGGACATCCAAGACCAGTGCGATCTCCCCGAAGCAGTCCGCCCTCCCGAGGGGTGGCAACCTGCGCCCCTTCCGACTTACATCGACGGTGCCTTCGACCAAGACGAGTGCCTCGCGCCCACGCTCCCCTTCTTTGATAAGAGTCTTACCCTCTGGGAAGTCGAGTTCGTCGGCCATCGAGGCGATCTCCGCCAGCTCGCGCTTCGAGCAACTCGAGAACAGCGGCACGCTCCGAATCAGCTCGATTTTGGCGTTCTTGCGTAGCGGCATTCGCGTATCCTAGTAGGGCAGCGTGTGTCCAGGTGACGTTACGCGAACGGGGGTACCCCTCAGCGCGAGCGGACCAGATGATGACCGGCATGGGTCGACGAATGACATTTTCCCCGCCGGGGACCGCGTAAAGGGTGCGAAAATGCAGTCGCCCCGTCTGAGCTGCCCATTCGCGTCGCGGGCGTTCTTCCGCTGGCTCACCTAGGCTCTCGGTTTTCGCCCGTCGAGCAGGAGGTGGCCAGCTGATCTCGCTCGCCTATCTGATCTGTCGCTCTCTGTTCCGACTGTTCGTCTCCGCAGTGAGGCGAATCGACGACAAGGATGTCGAGATCGTCGTCCTCCGTCAGCAGCTCGAGGTCCTACACCGACAAGGCAGACCGCGGTTTCGCACCCAGGACAGGATGCTGCTGGCAGCCCTGAGCCGCTTGCTTCCGCGCCGGCGCTGGCCGTCTTTCCTAGTGCGACCCGACACCCTCATGAGATGGCATCGCCAGCTCGTGACCGCAAAGGCCCGACGGTGGGGGAGAAGAAGCCCGGGAAGGCCTCCGACTGCACCCAAACTCAAGGAGCTCGTGATTCGCCTCGCCAGAGAAACCCACGGTGGGGATACATGCGGATTCGAGGCGAGCTCCTGAAGCTCGGCCGCGACCTTCCCGTCACGACGATTCGCGACACCCTCAGGAGAGCGGGTGTTGGGCCGAGCCCGCGCCGAGAGTCCAAGCTGGACGGAGTTCCTGCGCGCCCAGGCGGCAACCGTTGTGGCCTGCGACTTGTTCACCGCCTACACGCTGTGGGGCCGGATCGTATATGTCTTGTTCTTCATCGAGCTTTCGACCCGTCGGGTCCATCTGGCAGGCTGCACCACCAACCCCGACTCGGCCTGGGTCGCCCAGCAGGCCCGCAACCTGTGCTTCACGCTCGATCAGCGAACGGAGCCTCTTCGCTTCCTCATCCACGACCGAGATTCAAGGTTCTCCGGAGCCTTCGACGAGGTCTTCTCAACGGAAGGCATCGAGATCGTCGAGACGCCGACGGAGCCAACGCGGTCGCGGAGATCAGGACCGTGCGAGCCGAATGCCTCGACTGGCTGTTGATCGCGGGCGATCGCCACCTCCACCGGGTGCTGCGTACCTACGCCAATCACTACAACCAGCAGAGGCCGCATCGAGGGCTCGACCTGAAGGCTCCCGAGATCGCACCCACGAGGTCACCCGAGGCCTCGCGTTGCTCGAGTATCCGTCGCGATCGTCTGGGTGGTCTCATCCATGAATACCGAGTGGCAGCATGACCAGGCACGATGCCTTTTCCGCCCCCTTCAGCTATTACGTCGAGAATCACGAGAGCAATGACTGGGTAAGACTCGTCAAACCTTATGCTCTCGCGTCATCGTCCGCATCGGAGCCTCGCTCTGCGAGCGCCCCATCCAAACTGGCCCCCGGAGGCGCTCAGTCCGCTGCAGCAGGGGAGCGTCGGTCGGGCGGATCGACTCGGCGGCTTCTGCATGAGTACTACCGGGGAAGCGCCGTTGGAATCCGATCTTTGAACCTACCCCGCAACGGTCGATAGGCTGGTGGAATGAGATCGGAGCAGGTGAACCGGGCGTGAAGATCGGGGCGGCACTGTCGATCAACCCAGAGGCACGCAGCGCTGCCGCGGAGGCGACCGTGGAGGCGGCGCACCGCCTCGGCGAGAGAGAACCGAACCTGGCCATTGTGTTTGCGTCTGCTCACTTCGCGCAACAAGCAGAGGCAATAGTCGACGCAGTTCACGAGGCAGCGACCCCCCAAGCCCTGGCGGGATGCGTGGCCGAGGGAGTGGTGGGAACCGGCAAGGAGGTCGAGTCGCAGCCGGCCGTCTCGGTGTGGCTCGCGAGCCTAGAGACAGAGGTTCGCACCTTTCACTGCCAGTTCAGTCAAACCAATGGCCACGCGGCCTTTTCCGGCTGGCCCGAAAATCCGGTCGGGGCATACCTGTTGATCGCCGACCCGTTCAGCTTCCCCGCCGACCTGCTGCTGAAGTCCATGAACGAGCGCGCGCCGGCCTCGCCCTTCATCGCGGGGGGAGTGGCGAGTGGAGGCAGGAGCCCGGGCGAGACGCGGCTGTTCATGGATCGCAAGGTGATGGACTCGGGGGCGGTGGGTGTGGCACTGACCGGCAACGTGGAGGTCGTCGCACTCGTCTCTCAAGGATGCCGCCCCATCGGGCAGGTCCTGACGGTGACTCGCTCGGAGGGCAACGTCATCTTCGAACTCGGCGGAAAGGCTCCGGTTCAACGAATTCAGGAACTGTACGCGTCGCTTCCCGAGCACGACCGCGAGCTCATGACTGAAGGACTATTGGTCGGACGGGTTATCGACGAATACAAGACAGAGTTCGAGCGCGGTGATTTTCTCGTGCGCGGCCTCGTCGGCGCCGATCCCGACTCGGGGGCCATAGCCGTAGGCGACGCGGTCGCCGTTGGAGAGACGATCCAGTTCCACGTGCGCGATGAGGCCTCTGCAGACGAAGACCTGCGAACCACTCTGAAGGTCGCGCGCGACAAGTTCGGTGACCGCAGGGTCGCTGGCGGGCTGCTGTTTACATGCAACGGACGCGGCTCGCGCATGTTCTCCACACCCGATCACGACGCTGCCCTGCTCGCCTCGGAGCTCGACGACCCTCCGATTGCAGGCTTCTTCTGCGCAGGAGAGCTGGGGCCGGTGGGGAGCAAGAACTTTCTGCACGGCTTCACCGCGTCGATGGCGCTCTTCTCCGAAGACCCGAAGGCACCGTGAGGACGAGGTCGTGACCAAGCACGTGGAGGTGTTGGCACACCGCAAGTGATGGCGACGCGCTTACATTCGCAGCGTGGACATGCTTCGCTTCCATGAGCTGACCAAGCACACGCCGGCCTCCGTCCGGCGAAGCGCACGCGCGCTCGACTGGTCGAACAAACCACATCCATTCAAGGAATACGTCGACCTCGAACCGATCCCCCTGCCTCCGCCGTCTTCGGACACGGCCTTCCCAGCGACCGAGGCGATCATTGGGCGTGGCCCCGATGTGGGTCGACCCCTGGATCTCCCCGAGGTCGCCCGCCTTCTCGTGCTCGGCGCCGGAGTGCTTCGCGAGAGGCTTTTTGCCGACGGCGAGCGCCTTTACTTTCGTACCTACGCTTGCGCCGGAGCCCTTTATCCCATCGAGCTCTACGTCGCATGCTCTGAGATCGATGATCTCGCTTCGGGCCTCTATCACTTTCACCCACGGGAGCGGGCGCTTCGCCGCGTGGGAACGAATGATCCGCGCCCCTATCTCTCAAGGGCGTGTGGCCACAGAGACGCGGTCGCTGGGGCGCCTTTGGCGTTCGTCTTGACG
>JACDDL010000058.1 GCA_013817045.1 Actinomycetota bacterium
TTGATGCGGGCCAGCAACTCCCGGAGGTTGAATGGTTTGGTCACGTAGTCGTCGGCACCGATCTCGAGCCCCACGACCTTGTCGATATCGGTGGTGCGCGCCGTCAACATGATGATCGGAACGTTCGAGCTGCGTCGGATCTCCCTGCAGACATCCTCGCCGCCCATCCCGGGCAGCATCAGGTCCAGCAGGACCAGGTCTGCCCCGCCTCTCTTGAACCGCTCGACTCCGAGCACACCATCGGTGACTCGCTCGATCTCGAAGCCCTCTCGGCGAAGCTGGTATTCGAGGGCCTCACCGAAGCCCTCTTCGTCTTCAATGAGCAAGACCTTGGGCACTTAACCTTCTCTCTTTTGCTCTTGGCATCCGAGCAGGTCCGTCATCCGGCCAGCGACCTGACGGTTCCCTGTTCCGGCGTGGCCGACGGGATCCTTGCCGTGAAGGTTGATCCTTGGCCGAGCTCGCTGTCGACTTGGATCTGGCCCCCATGAAGCTCGGTCACATGCTTTGCGATTGCCAGCCCCAGTCCTGTGCCGCCGCTATCGCGTGAGCGCCCCCGGTCGACCCTGTAGAACCGCTCGAATACGCGTGACTGAGCTTCGAGCGGGATCCCAATTCCCGTATCGCTGACTTCGATCAGAGCGTTTCCACCCCGTTCGGAGACCTCGATCGTGACCAGGCCTTCCCGGGGGGTGTAGTGGAATGCGTTCTCGAGAAGGTTCTTCATCATCGTTCCGAGTTGGGCTTCGTCGCCCATGATCCAAACCCCCGGCTCGATGTGCCTTTGGAATGTGGTTCCCACAGCCGCCGCCGGCGGCTCGAAGCGGTCTGCCTCGCGCTGCGCCACCCGTGAGAGGTCGATGCGTCTATCCGGCGGTGTTGCCGCTTCCTCGAGCTTGGACAGGTCGAGGAGGTCCTCGATGAGGCGTCCGAGTCGCTCCGCTTCGGCCGTCAGTCGTGTGGAGAAGTGCTCCGCCATGTCGGGATCTTCGTGCACCGCCCGACGAATTGCTTCGGCGAGCGTTCGAAGCGCCGCCACCGGAGACTTGAGCTCGTGGGAGGCGTGGGCGACGAACTCGCGTCGGGCCCTCTGAATGCTGATCTCGTGGGTCACGTCCTGAAGCACGACCACTACTCCGCTTCCGTCCTGAAGAGGTGCGGCGCGCGCCCGGAGACTCATCCGCGCGGGAAACCACACGCTCGCAAGCGCCTCCTTGCTGGCGCCTTCGGCCAGCGCTTTCTCGGCAAGCTCGAGCACCTCACCACTGGGGAGGCGAGCCGGAAGCATGTCTTCGCGGAAACCCATGAGGTCGCGACCTGCGGAGTTGGCCGATAGTGGCTTCGCCGACTCGTCGAGCACGAGGACACCCTCGGCCATCTGCTCGAGTATCTCTCTCGCCCACCCGTTCTCTCGTTTGAGCTGGTCGAGCTGCGCCGAGACGGGGTCGGGGACGTCTCCGTCCTCATCCTCGCCCGCCCTTGCAGGCAAGAATCGGTCCAGGGCGATGAATGTCACTATCGCAGCCAACACGCCGAGGCAGACGGATAGAAGAAAGTTGTCCACGATGGTTCTAGTCTAGGGTGTCCGCCCTCTGAGCAGGCCTTTTGCGCCTGTTGTCCATCGAGCGTTCATCTTCGCTTCACGTCAGACAGCCCGGGAAGCTGAAGCAGGGCTCCCTCAGTCGTCGATCGGGGGCAATCCGAGGTTCTCGGCGCCGACGAGCCGGCCGTGGGACCAGCAGACCGCCCAGACCGCCCCCTTTTTCGCCTTGAACGACCGTCCCCCTCCCTTCGGTGAGGGGGGAGTGGTCAAGCCATCCTGATCGGCCAGGCCACCCAGGAGGTCGGGGATCACGTCACCCTGACTGCACACACAGATCGTCGATTCTCGTTTCGTCAGGGTGCGCAGGAACTCGGCTGCCTGCGCTTCGTTGCCCGGATAGCCCAGCTCGGAGAAAAGCGGATCCTCTTTGACGGGAACACCGATCGATTCGCCCAGAGGCTCGACCGTCTGAGAGCACCTGACGAAGTCGGCCGAGACGATCTCTGCAATCACCCACGGACGAAGCAGAGATACGAGAGCGGCGGCCTGACGCCTGCCCTTGGCATCCAGGGGTCGAATCCGATCGTCGCCCTTCCACTCGGCGCGGCTGCCGGCGCTGGCGTGGCGAACCATCAACACGACTGAGGTCGTCACCGGCTGCTCTCGGAAGGCATCGAGGATGCCGTGGTCCGCCTCTTGGGTCAGGAGGCACGCCGCACTGTCGGGGGCAAGCCAGCGCAGATCATCGACCTCCTCGGTGGGGGTGAAAGAGCCTTCTTTCGCCCCGATCTCCCAGTAGCGGACGATTTTCGGCCGGCCTTCTCCATCGGTCGGTTTCATATAGGAGATCTCTCCGAGGTGACGCCCGGGCGCGCCGGTGTAACCGGTCTCTTCTTCGATCTCTCGAAGAGCGGCCGCGAGGTCGGACTCTCCGGGATTCAGCTTGCCCTTTGGCAGCGTCCAGTCGTCGTATCGCGGGCGATGTACCAGCGCAATTTCGATGCCCTCGGCCGTGCTCCCATCGGTTTGGGAGCGGCGCCAGAGCACCCCTCCTGCGGCCCGTTGCACCTCTGAACCGGTCAAACGCGCATCCACTTGGTGCGCTTCGGACGGTCGAGCTTTGCCCACGCTTTCGGATAGCGGTACCGGTACTCGATTGCAAGCTCCTGCTGCCGCTCGAACAGGCTTGTGGTTGCGATGCCGAAGGCGGCGTCCTCGGGGCGCAGGCCCGCGGCCTGGGCAATGGCCCGGCGCGCCACCACCGTGTCCTGGTTGGCGCCGAGCACATCCTGGAGTGCAGCCGCCCTGTCGGCAAATTGTCGTGCTCTCTTTGCTTTCTTGCCCCGCAGTGACGGGCCCACCGCCTCGGCGGCGTAGCGCACTCGTTTGACATGGATGCGGACCCCGTGGAGGTCCTCGGCCGGAGCCGTGGCCGGGGTCGCCTTCACCCTCTTCGCGACCTTCTTCCAGGCCTTCTCGACGAGCGGAGGGAGAACCTCGGCGCACGGCCGGTCTGCCGCCTCGGTCAGCGGCGGTGCGAGAGCTGCCTCGGTCAGGCTATCGACCAACCGCTCGTAGCGCTTCGAGCTCAGCGCCTCCAGCAGCTCGCTGTGCTTGTCTCTGCGGGACGCTTCGAGGGTCTCGAAGAGGGGGGCGAGATCGTCTTCGAGACCGGCTGCAGACGCCCTGAGCCGCTCGAGCAGGACGTCCTGATCGCGCACTGCCCCAAGGGCCCGCCCCAACCAGCGCAGCTCGGGGATCATGTCCTTCGCCCACCCCTCCTCGACGAGCGGCGCAAATGTCCGAATGTCACTCCGGAGGCGGCGGAGGGCGACGCGCATCTGGTGCAGCGGTTCGACCCCTCCCAGCCGCGCGCCGGGGTCGTTGGCCACCAACCGGACAGTCCCTGCGACAAAGGCAGCGCGGACGGCTTCGCCGGCCGGGTCTTCGGGGCGAGGAGCACGGGATTGAACGAGATCCGGCGGGGCCGCAGCCTGTTGGCCAAGGACGCGCACCAGCTTGGGCGTCGGGTCGCCGAGCGCTGCTCCGGCTTTGGTCAGCTCGCCGGCAATCCGGTCGAGCCCGTCACGATCAAGCGCCCGAGCTTCGAGCTCGAGCTCGCGAAACAAAACCACCTTTCGCCGTTTGTCGAGCACCGATACCTCATCGGCCGCCAGCTCTGCAAGCTCACCTCCGTTTTCATCGGTGAGTGCCCAGCTGCGCCGTTGAGTCTGGATTTTGGCAACTGGTCCTAGGGATGAGCCACGGACGTAGGCAGTAACCAGGTTTACGGCTTCGGGAGGCGGGGCGGTCCTGCCCCCTGGGAAGAAGTGCTCCTCACGCACGGCCACTCCTTGGCCCTGCGCCCCATCCAGAGGAAGCTTCAGGGCCCAGCCGTTGCGCTCGTCTTCGCCGGTGCGGTGGCGCAGCGTGATGCCGTTCCGGGCGAGGCGGAGATCGGCCGTATCGAAATAGGTCGCTTCAAGATCGGCAGGAGGATGCTCTCGGACGGCGGCAACGCCGGTCGCGGCCGGTTCGAGCACCGGAAGCTCGAACCCATCGTGCAGCGCCAGCTTCAGCTCGGTCTCTCTCACTGCGTTCACCCCTTTGTCGGTTGCGCCGACCCAGAAAAACGCCGGTAAATGGAGCCGGGCACTTGGGTCATCATAGACTCGACAGCTAATCCCGGGGCGGCGTGGGGCGGCGTGCAAGCGCGCCGGCACTCGATCTAGTGCACCTTTGCGTAAGTCCCGTCGCCCCAGAACGACCCTGCATCGACGATGGCGGCGTTCCTCGTCGCGCCCATACCCTCCGGGTACGCACGACTCCTCGCGCCTTGCCCTCGCCGCGCAGTGCCGCCCTGGACGCTGGCGTTACTTCCGCGCTGGAGCACTAGCGCCTGCCCAACTCCGTTCAGATGTAACTCCCGAGGGTAGGGTCACCTCATGGTCCGAATCTCACTTCGCGAAGAGCTCGAGACTGTCGAAACCAGCTTGCTTGCTGAAGGGGCGTTGGTTCGCAGGCAGCTCGAAGATGTTCTGGAGGCTCTGCGGACCCGCGATGCGGTTATGGCGGACGCCGTGGTGAAAGAGGACGACCTCGTCGACGAAACCTACCTCGAGATCGAATCGAGAATCCTTACGCTTCTTGCCCTCCAAGCGCCGGTGGCGGCAGACCTGCGGCTCGCCAGTGCGATCATGCACTCCAACCTGCACATCGAACGTATGGGCGACCTGTGCGTCAACATCGCCAAGTTCGTGATGAATCGCCAGCCTTATCCTCCCGATTCGCCGATGGTTACCCGCCTCAACGAGATGGGGGGCCGCGCCGCAGAGATGCTCGACACAGCGCTGTCCGCATTCACCCAGCGAAGCATCAATCTCGCGGAGCTATTGCCCGTGAAGGACAATGTCCTCGATCGCCTGAACCGCGGCATGCTCGGTGACCTGCAGCAGTACGCAGGGGATAGTCGCAGCTTCGAGTGGGCGATCAATCTCGTCCTGGTGGCGCGCTATCTCGAGCGAATCGGCGACCATGCGGTCGATATCGGAGAACAGATTTCTTTCCTCGTTACGGGTGTCTTCAGAGAATTCACCGACGCTTCTCGTCCCGATTGAGGCCGGGCCCTCGCGCCCTCAGTTTGTCGATGGGAATGGAGGGTAAAGGAGGGTCAGACAGTTTCCCGAATAGTTCAAGAGGAGTTCGGATATGGCAGAGACGAATACGGTTGCCCGATCGCTTCACGATGTTGGTCTTGCAGCTTGGTTTGGTGGCTCCCTGATGGGTGCGACCGGCCTCAATGGAGCAGCATCCGAGGTCGGTGACCCGGCGCAGCGGTCGCGTGTGGCCACTGCGGGATGGAACCGGTGGACCCCACTCAACCTTGCAGCCATAGGTTCGCATGTGCTCGGCGGAGCGATCCTGGTCGTGGGGAACCGCGGGCGCCTGGCGGGACAACAGGGAGTCGCTACGCAGAGCTTGACCAAGACGGCCCTCACCGGTGTGGCACTGGGCGCAACTGCATACTCGAGAGTTCTGGGCAAGAAGATCGACAACGCCGGGGAAGTTCCCGTCGCCGGTGGCACCGAGCCTTCTTCGCAGACGCCGTCCGAGGTGGCGCAGGCCCAAAAGCAGCTGAAGACGATGCAATGGGTGATTCCCGCCTTGACGGGCGCGTTGTTGATTCACAACGCGTACATGGGCGAGCTTCAGCGACCGCAGGCCGTTGCCTCGGGTATCACTTCACGTCTGTTCGGCCGCAACTAAGTATCAAGCAGGCCCCGCAGATCAGAAAGGCGCCTTCGGGCGCCTTTCTTGACTCCAGGGTTCAGTCTTGATGAGGTCCCGATTCCAGATCGGGAAGATCCTCGAAGGTTGTGGATGGTTCGGCGTAGAGCCGGCGCGGTATGCGGCCGGCGCGCCGGGCAAGTCTGCCCGCTTCGACGGCTTTGCGAACGGCTTCCGCCATCGTCGCCGGCTCGCGGGAGCGCGTCACCGCGCTGGCGGCGAGCACTGCGTCGCAGCCGAGTTCCATGGCGATTGCAGCATCTGACGCGGTCCCCACTCCTGCGTCGAGAATCACCGGGACGGAGAGACGGTCCACTATCAGCGACAGGTTGAAGGGGTTGAGGATCCCCATGCCGCTGCCGATGGGGGAGCCCAGCGGCATCACTGCGGCGCAGCCGACTGCCTCGAGGCGCAGCGCCAGGACCGGGTCGTCGTTGGTGTATGCGAGGACCGAAAAACCGTCGTCTACCAGGCTCTCGGCTGCATCGAGCAGCTCGACCGCCTCGGGCAGCAGCGTGCGCTCGTCGGCAATGACCTCGAGCTTGATCCACTCCGTGCTGAACGCCTCGCGCGCGAGCTGGGCGGTTGTGACGGCATCGCGCGCCGTGAAGCACCCGGCCGTGTTGGGCAGCAGTCTGCAGCCGGTGCGATCGAGCACATCGAGAACTGAACCACGCGCGGCGGGGCTGACGCGCCGCAGTGCAACGGTGGCGAGCTCGGCGCCGGATGCGATCAGTGCTTTTTCGAGCGCATCGAGGTTCGGCGCGCCGCCCGTGCCCATGATGAGGCGCGAGTTGAAGGAGACCCCGGCAATGACCAACGGGTCGTCGATGTCAGCCCCCTCCTCTCGCGGCGAGCACCTCGAGCCGGTCATGAGGGCGAAGGCGGCGGGCGCTCCACTCCGTGCGCAGCACGACTTCTCCGTTGAGTGCGACGGCCACCCCGGAGGTCGCGCGCTCGGGCCCGAGGTGCCTGGCCAGAACATGCTCCACGGTGGAGTCCTCGGCCAACTCGGTTGCCTCGCCGTTCACGGTCACCGTCACAGCGCGGCCCCTGCACCTGCGAACCGCGTCGGGGAGAACGGCCTTATCGCCGGGGGGGTCTCGCCCGTGACGAGCAACTCGGCAATCAGATCGCCCGTCGCAGGCGTGAGCAGTATTCCATTGCGGTAATGGCCGGTCGCAACCACGAGACCCTCCGGTTCGCCCGGGCCCAGAAGAGGACAGTTGTCGCGCGATCCGGGACGCAAGCCCGCGACGCACTCGCTCATTTCCTGCTCGGCGACATCCGGAAGCACCCGGACGGCGTCGCGTAGCAGCGAGTGCACTCCGCCCGCAGTCACGGTGGTGTCGAAACCGAGCTCTTCCACCGTTGCACCGACCACCGATCTGCCGTCGCCGCGCGCCACCACGTAGACGTCCATCGTGCGCACGTTTCGTTGAGCCAAAGGAGGCTGTCCCGCCCGGCCCGTGATGTAGAGAAGCTGCCCCTTGACCGGACGGACGCCGTCGGTCACCGAAGGCGGAACGCCGTCGATTGCTCCCGACCAGCAGCCCGCCGCCAGCACGACCTTGTCGCAGGCGATGGAGTCTCCGGAGGCGAGACCGGCCCCGGTGACCCGCTCTCCCTGGACGATCAGGGAGGAGACGCTCCCGTAGACGAAGTCCACCCCTCTGCGGGTGCAGGCGGCCTCCAACGCGTCGACGAGCTTGCGATTGTCGATCTGATGGTCGCCTTCCACGAACAGCCCGGCTCGGGCCATGGGGGTGAGGCCCGGCTCGAGCTCCCGGCACTCCTTCGCACGAAGTCGTTGTACGGGCAGACCGAGCTCGGTCTGCCAGTTGTGGAGATGATCGAGCTGCTCCTTGTCGTCGCCGTCCAGGGCCACGACGAGGGTGCCGCACGGCGTGTAGCCGGTGGCCCGGCCGCCGGCCTCTTCGAGCTCTTCGACCCATTCCGGATAGCGGCGCGCCGACAGGAGATTGAGATCGAGGAGGGTCTCCTCACCGTAGTGGGCTTCGGATACCGGCGCGATCATGCCGGCTGCGGCCCACGATGCCCGGGCCGGGTGATGGTCGTCCACGACGGTTACGCGCAGCCCTGCGACGGCGCTCCTCCATGCGATGGAGAGGCCGATGGCGCCGCCGCCGATCACCACGACATCCGGAATGGTCGTCATGGGCCGAATATAGACGGGGCCGCGGCGGCTCTAGGTTTGCGCTTCGGGCGCACGAAGCTCTTCGGGGAGGGTGCTCCAGAAGCGCCCCCGAGGCAGAGCGCGGCATCCGGCCGCCTGCGCCTGCGCACGGAGTGAGCCGTCGACATGGGAGAAGTAGCCCACGACTCGTCCCGTCGACAGGCCCCGGGCGCGGGCTTGGGCCAGGCTCTCGAGCATGTCCGAGCGCCCGCGGTCGAGGTCGAGGACCAGCAGGTCGGGGGGCTCGGATTCAATGGTTTCCACCATCTTCTCGGGTGATGCCCTCCTGAGCTCCGCTCCGGCGTCTGCGGCCGCACGCTCGAGGCGCGCCGTCGCCAAGAGGTCGCCCCCGACCAGCAACACCACCTGTGACGATTTCGAGCTCACGTGTGTCCCCCCAATCTCTCGCGTCCTCCAGGGTAGTCATGCCCCCGGGGTAGTCGCCGTCGGCGGCCGGGGCATATTGTCCCTACGCCCCGTTAGGGTTGTTCCCGACTGTGATCACACGAGATGGAGTTAGGAGCAAGCCGTGGCACCCAAGGTAACCAAGCCCTCTCCTTCCGGCAAGCCCGGCGCGGGCCCGGACCGGAAGCGGTGGATCACGGCTGCCTGGATCGGAGGAGGATTTCTCCTTCTGTTGTTGATCCAGGGCCCCTTCTTCGGCGAAGTGACCGAGATCCAGTTCTCGCGCTTTCTCAACCTGGTCGAGGACGGCCGCGTGAAGGAGGCCGACATCTCTACGGTTTCGGTCGACGGTGTCTACGAAGAGGACGGCGCCGAGACCCGTTTTTCTGCAACCATCCCTCCGAATTTCGAAACCAACCCGCTGGTCGACCAGCTTCGTGAGGCGGGTGTCGAGGTCACGGCGTCACAGCCAAGCCCCTGGAGCGGTCTTCTGTTCTCGTTCATTCTCCCCTTTGCGTTGATCGGGGGCCTCTACTACCTGTTCATGCGCCGCATGGGCCGGCAGATGGGGGGAGGCGGACCGATGTCGTTCGGGAAGAACAAGGCAAAGTTGTACGACCGCACGGATCTGAAGACGACCTTCGATGACGTCGCAGGGGTCGACGAGGTCGAGGCAGAGCTCGTCGAGCTTGTCGACTATCTCAAGAACTCGGACAAGTATCGGCGGTTGGGCGCCCGCATCCCGAAGGGAGTCCTGCTGGTGGGGCCCCCCGGAACCGGCAAGACGCTGCTGGCGCGGGCCATCGCCGGAGAAGCCGATGTGCCCTTCTTCTACATATCGGCCTCCGAGTTCATCGAGCTTTTCGTGGGCCTGGGCGCGGCGCGTGTGCGGGACATGTTCCAGCAGGCGCGCGAGCGGGCGCCTGCCATCGTCTTCATCGACGAGATCGACGCCATCGGGCAAGCTCGATCCGGGGCAGTCGGGGGCCAGATGGGCTCACATCAGGAGCAGGAGCAGACCCTGCAGCAATTGTTGACGGAGATGGACGGCTTCGAGCCCAACTCGGGCGTCATCATCGTGGCGGCTTCCAACCGGCCCGAGGTGCTCGACCAAGCGCTTCTTCGCCCGGGCCGCTTCGACCGCCAGATTCAGGTCAACCTGCCCGACATCGGCGGGCGAGAGCAGATCCTCGCCATTCATGCTCGCAGCGTCAAGCTCGGGACCGGCGCCGATCTCAAGCTCCTGGCGCGGCGCACCCCGGGCTTCTCCGGTGCACAACTCGCGAACGTCATCAATGAAGGCGCGCTGCTTGCGGCGCGCCGGGGCAAAGAGGAAGTCGACATGGTTGATCTCGAAGAGGCTATCGACAGGGTGGTTGCAGGCCTCGAGCGGCGCTCGCAGGTGCTCTCCGAGTCCGAGCGCCGCCTGGTGGCGTATCACGAGCTGGGGCATGCACTGGTGGCTCTGTTCGTGGATCACGCCGACCCGGTGCACCGGATTTCGATCATCCCAAGAGGCATCGGGGCCCTGGGCTTCACCCAGCAGCTTCCCGACGAGGAGCGCTACCTCATGTCCGAGCCAGAGCTGCGAGATCGCATCGCGGTGTTGCTGGGCGGCCGTTCGGCCGAAGAGATCGTGTTCGAGTTCGCCACCACGGGTGCTCAGGATGATCTGCAGAAGGCGACCGAGATTGCGCGCCGCATGGTGATGGAGTTCGGGATGTCTCCCAAGGTCGGCCCCATCAACATCTCCGAACAGGGGCCTCGGTTCTTGGGACCTTCCTTCCGGCGAAGCGAGAGCATCTCCGAGGAGACCGAGATCTCCATCGACCGTGAGGTGATGGCCCTTCTGACCGGTGGGCACGACCGGGCGCGCCGGATCCTCACCGAGCATCGCTCGGACCTCGACCGGCTGGCGACGATCCTTCTGGAGAAGGAGAACCTCAGCCGCAAGGATCTCGACGAATACTTCGGCCGGGCCGACACCGGATCCGGCGACGGCGTGGAGCCGAAGCTGGGAGCGGTAACCGGGTGGAGGACGGGAGCGGCAAGCAGCGGTTAAGGGTCAGCTGCGGTTACAGAGCTTTCTTGCATCCGACGGCCCGGGGAGCGGGCTCCAGAGTGCAAGGAACGTCGCATCACGTGGTGCCGGTGCGGTCGAATCGATCCAGCGCCTGCATCGACCACACCATGCGGTGAACCGCGGTTACCGCGCTCAGAACTGCCACGGTCCACAGCGCCGCCGAGATGAGCCCGAAAACCGCTCCGATCATGAGGATGAGCATGCGGGCGTCGCGCCCCGCGATTCCGTGCCGCGGGTCGACCCCGAGGCTCTGTGCACGACTGCGGGTGTAGCTGACCAGGAACGAACCTACGAGGGCGAGCGCGGCGGCGGGCCCGAACCGCTCGATGTCGGACCATCCCAACCCCACGATGAGAGCCGCGTCGGTCCATCGGTCGAGCACGCTGTCGAGGTAGGCGCCGGCGCGCGACGTCTTTCCGGTGACCCGGGCCAGGTCGCCGTCCACGCAATCCGTTATCGCTCCCACGAGCGTCAAGAAGACCCCGAGCAGGTACTGCTGGAAACCGACGGCAACCGCTCCGGCCAGGGCAAACACGGCGCTGATCAAGGTCACCTGCATGGGCGTCACCGATGTCCGCGCCAGGCGGGACGCCACAGGCACGGACAGGGGGCGATAGACGTACCGGGTCAACGGGTACCTGAAGTCCATGGCGTCTCCTTGCAGTTAACCGAGATCCGGCACGAGCGGGCTTGAATGCGGGTGACCGGCCGCGCCCTCTCGTTTTCAGCCGGACCCGAATCCTACCCGCAACCGAGACGAGCCAAGGGATCCCCCCTTTTCTTGCCCCCGGGGGCCTTCGGCGCCGTGGCGGCATTGATAGTGATACACTCAACTTTTATGCTGGTTCGATGTACAGGGATGCTCCAGGTAAAGGACGGCACAAGACATGAACCCAGACAAATTGACTGTCAAATCGCAGGAGGCCTTCACTTCTGCGCAGCGATTGGCGCGCGAACGAAACCACGCCCAGATCGAAGAAGCCCATCTGCTCAACGCGTTGCTGGGTCAGGCCGGAGGCGTCGTGTATCCGTTGCTGCAGAAGCTGGAGGCGCAACCCCGCTCTCTGCAGACGGAGGTGGAAGCTGCCCTCGACGGGCTTCCGAAGGTCTACGGAGGGGTCGAACCATACCTATCCCAGGCGCTGTCGAGGACTCTCGGCCGCGCCGAGACCGAGGCTGCGGCCCTCGGGGATTCCTACGTCTCGACCGAGCACCTTCTGCTGGCCCTTCTCGACGGGGACCTCGCCCCGGTGTTGGCCGGCGCCGGCATCGACAAGGCGAGGATCCTGGGGGCCCTCAAGGACATTCGGGGCTCCCAACGGGTCTCGGACCAGACCCCCGAGGACAAGTACCAGGCGCTGGAGCGCTTCGGGCGCGACCTCACCGAGGCTGCACGCCGGGGAAAGCTCGACCCCGTCATCGGACGCGACGAGGAGATACGCCGTGTCATCCAGGTCCTCTCGCGCCGCACGAAGAACAACCCGGTCCTGATAGGGGAGCCCGGAGTCGGTAAGACCGCCATCGTGGAGGGGCTCGCCAATCGAATCGTCGCGGGCGATGTGCCCGAGTCACTCAAGAACAAGCGGCTGGTGTCGCTGGACATCGGCGGGATGGTCGCCGGCTCGAAGTACCGAGGCGAATTCGAAGAGCGGCTCAAGGCCGTGCTCAAGGAGATCTCCGACGCGGAGGGTGCCGTCATCTCGTTCGTCGATGAGTTGCACACGGTGGTCGGGGCAGGAGCGGCCGAGGGCGCAATGGACGCAGGGAACATGATCAAGCCGATGCTTGCGCGCGGCGAGCTCCGCATGGTCGGAGCAACAACTCTGGACGAGTACCGAAAGCACATCGAAAAGGACCCGGCTCTCGAGCGCCGCTTCCAGCCGGTGGTCGTCGGTGAACCCTCTGTTCCCGACGCCATCGCGATCTTGAGGGGGCTAAAGGAGCGCTATGAGGTGCACCACGGTGTGCGTATACAGGATGCAGCGCTGGTCGCGGCAGCGGTTTTGTCCGACCGGTATGTAACCGGGCGTTTCCTTCCCGACAAGGCGATCGACCTAGTGGACGAGGCGGCGTCGCGGCTGCGCATCGAGATCGACTCGATGCCTCTGGAGATCGATGTCCTGGATCGGCGCGCCAAGCAACTCGAGATCGAAAGAGCCGCTTTGGCCAAAGAAACCGATGCGGTGTCACGGGAGCGTCTGAACTCGATCGAGGAGCAGCTCGCCGGTCTGCATGAAGAGATGGACGGAATGAAGGCGCACTGGGAACAGGAGAAGACCGCCATCGACGGCATCCGTGAGCTCAAAGCGGCCATCGAGGGCGCCAGGGGCGAAGCGGAGCGGGCCGAGCGCGATGGCGATCTGGGACGGGCGGCCGAGCTCCGCTACGGGCGGTTGGTCGAGCTCGAGCGCGACATGGAAGATTCCAACGCCAAGCTGTCCGAGCTGCAGAGCGTCCGCAAGTTCCTCAAGGAGGAAGTCGATGAGGAAGACGTCGCAGAGGTGGTCGCGGCCTGGACTGGAGTGCCCGTTGCCCGGCTCATGGAGGGCGAGGTCGAGAAGCTGATCAAGATGGAAGAGGTGCTGCACGAACGCGTCATCGGCCAGGCCGAGGCGGTAGCCGCGGTGTCGAACGCAATACGGCGCGCCCGCAGCGGTCTTGCGGATCCCAATCGACCGAATGGTTCGTTCATCTTCTTGGGGCCGACCGGCGTCGGGAAGACCGAGTTGGCTCGCACCCTGGCGGACTTTCTGTTCGACGATGCCCGGGCAATGATCCGCCTGGACATGAGCGAATACATGGAAAAGCATTCGGTCAGCAGACTCGTCGGCGCGCCGCCTGGATACGTGGGTTACGACGAGGGCGGGCAATTGACCGAGGCGATCAGACGACGTCCCTACGCGGTGGTGTTGCTCGATGAGATCGAGAAAGCCCACCCGGATGTGTTCAACATCCTGCTCCAGATACTCGACGACGGGCGTCTGACCGACAACCAGGGCCGAACGGTCGATTTCAAGAACACCGTGATCATCATGACTTCGAACCTCGGCTCCCAGTGGGTCTTGTCGGAGGGTGAGACGCGAGCGTCCATAGACGAAAAGGTGCTGTCATCGGTGCGGGATCACTTCAAGCCCGAGTTCTTGAACCGCGTCGACGAGATCATCGTCTTCCACCGGCTCGACAAAGCGGACCTAGAGAAGATCGTCGAGGTGCAATTGCGCGGACTTACGTCAAGGTTGGAAGCGCGCGGACTCACCCTGAAAGTCATGTCGGGCGCACGAACCTATCTCGCAGATGCAGGTTACGACCCCGCCTACGGAGCCCGGCCTCTCAAGCGTTTGATCCAACGCGAGATCGAGAACGAGCTTGCGATGCGTTTGCTGGACGGCACCTTCATGGAAGGAGACGAGATCGAGATCGATGCAGTCGACGGTGCACTAGTCTTCTCGAAGGGCAGTGAGCGGACCCCCGCCTGAGAGATAAGCTCAACCCATGCTGAGATCAGATGGGCCGGACAACCGACCGGAAAGCATGGAGCGGGAGCGACCGGAAAGCATGGAGCGGGAGCGACCGGAAAGCATGGAGCGGGAGCGACCGGAAAGCATGGAGCGGGAGCGACCGGAAAGCATGGAG
>JACDDL010000059.1 GCA_013817045.1 Actinomycetota bacterium
GTCCCGAGACGGGCGAGCACGAAGAGCAACATGCCGATCATGAAGAAGCGTTAGAAGCGGCTTGACGCCGAGCAGCGGCGCATGGCACATGCGGACGGACCCAAGAAGTAGCCTGTCGAAGACGTCTTTCGAGCGCGTCGGACGGCAAGGTGCCTGAATTGAGAGGATTACAAAGGCACTTTCGCTTGTTCCCGACGTGCATCAATGCAGGTCGGCACAGCGTTCACGGGGATGTTCCTCGTAATGAGCAGGTCAGGGGTTCGACTCCCCTCCCCGGCTCGACGCCCACTCCGACCAGCACTTTCAGTATTGTTATCCGGTCAAATCAAAGTTAGACAATGAGCACGGCGTTTGCTGCAGTGGATAATTGGATGGCTTTCGTCGTTTTCCAGTCCATGAGTAGGGCAGGGAACCCAAGCTGGGTCCTGAACCAATGCAATCCTTTGACCTCTGCCGTTTGCCCTGCTTCAGGGAATCCCAATTTCTTCCGAAGACTTGGCTATTGTCCAGAGAGGAAAAGCTCTGTCGAGGCGCGTTTGGCGTGCCTTACCGCAAGGGGGGTTGCTTCCGAAGGAGGTGTGGCAGCGTCGACATCGCGGCATCGTTGTGTTGCTGTGGGCCAACGCCATCAGCATCGCCTCCTTGGGGATCGTGAACGGGTATGGGTTGGTTCACAGCGCCGGGGAGGCAGCAATCATCGGGGCAGTGGGTCTCGTGGCGAGTCGCCCTAACCTTTCCCGGGGAATTGCGTCCTCAACTGCGACCCTGGGCCTCGTCGCTTCGTCAGGCCTCCTCGTCCACGTCTCCGGCGGGGTGATCGAGATGCATTTTCATTTCTTTGTCATGGTGGGCGTCATTGCCTTATACCAGGACTGGCTCCCCTTTCTGCTCGCAATCGCGTTCGTGGTTATCCACCATGGCACCATAGGTATTCTGTCCCCTGAGTCTGTGTATAGCCATCAGGCTGCGTTGAACAGCCCTTTCAAGTGGGCGATGATCCACGGAGGATTCGTGCTTGCTTCCAGCATCGCCAGTCTTACGGCTTGGCGGCTGAGCGAAGAGGGATATCGCGATTTTCTTACCAACTTACCCAACCGAGCCCTGCTCTATGACCGGATCGAGCATGCGCTTCTACGGGCGAAACGCTATAACCGAGTCGTTGGGGTGCTCTTTCTTGACTTGGATGAGTTCAAGGTAATCAACGATAGCCTGGGCCACAGTGCAGGAGATGAATTGCTCGTCGCCGTGGGCGACCGCCTGGTTGGTTCGATGCGAGCTCCCGACACCGCCGCCCGGCTAGGCGGTGACGAGTTCGCCGTTCTGATCGAGGACACAGACAGATTGGGTCCCTCTCTTTGCCGCGCGGATTCTGAGCGTGTTCCAAGAGCCCTTTCTCCTTGATGGGCGGGAGGTCTTCGTCACTGCCAGCATCGGAATCGCCACCAGCACGAGCGGAACTGAAGGCGCAAGCGAGCTGGTGCGGGATGCCGACGCGGCTATGTATGTCGCCAAGAACAAGGGTAAGGATCGGTTCGAGTCATTTCAGCCGAACATGCACGCCGATGCGGTGGAGCGTCTCGAGATTCAGGTCAGCTTGCAACGGGCCGTGGAGCAGCAAGAGCTCATTCTCCACTATCAACCGATCGTCGATCTTGTAACCGGCGGGGTTGTGGGTGTTGAGGCGCTGGTTCGCTGGAATCATCCCGAGCGCGGGTTGGTTTTTCCAGCGACCTTCATCTCTCTGGCCGAGGAAACGGGACTGATTATGGTGATCGGTCAGTGGGTCCTCGAGGAGGCCTGCCGGCAGGCACGTGCCTGGCATCTCGAGACGAGGAGCGATGCGCCGCTGAAGATTAGTGTGAATCTCTCCGATAGACAGCTCCAGGACGTGCGGTTTGTCGACCAGGTCAGGGTGGCGATGGAGCGGGCCGACTTGCATCCGGCAAGCTTGATCCTCGAAATCACAGAGCGAGTGATCACCAAGGAGGACGATGTTGTCATGGACAACCTAAGGCGACTCAGTGCGCTGGGCGTAACGCTTGCCATAGATGACTTTGGCACCGGGTACTCGTCGCTGAGCTCCCTCCAGCGGTTTCCTATAGACATCATCAAGATCGACAAGTCATTCGTAGACCGCGTCGCTAACGGTGACGAAGCATCGGCAGTAGCGCGCGCGGTTACAGACCTGAGCCACACCTGGGGTTTAACAACCGTGGCAGAAGGAATTGAAACGGCGGAGCAGATGTCTGCGCTGAGGGACATGGGATGCAACCTCGGTCAGGGATATTACTTGGGGGTGCCAATGAGGGCCGAAGAGATACTCTCAGTCTTGTGTGAAGGGGTTCTAGAGACAAAGACCGCAACATGAGAAGTGCAGAAACAGACGAGAAACTCGCTGGTGCGCCTCCGGCGCTTAGCGGCGCGCATCGGAGCGTTCGAACGGCGCCTCGACTCGAGTGGAAGTCAAGGGGCCGTAGGATTGGGGCTTGCGGTAGGCGTTGCCCCAGGTCTCACTCTCTCTGTAAGTCCTGAGTCGATCCAAATCAAAGTCCGCAAGGAATATCCCCTCCTCCGGGCCGGCCTCTACGATGAGTGGATCGATGGGCCGGCCATCGCGTGCAAACGCCATGGGGTCGAACACCACAGAATGTCCGTTGCACTGAGGCGCCGGATAGTTCGCCATGGCAACTCCGAGCATGTTTTCATAGGCGCGGGCACGAAACTGGCCGATCCGTGAATCCTCCAGCTCGCACGAGTTGGGAGTCAGGATGATCTCCGCGCCTTTGAGCATCAGTATGCGTGCGCTCTCGGGGAACTCACGGTCGTAGCAGATCATGGCCCCGACCTTCACATTGCCGGCGCGGGTATCGAGATCGCAGACATAGAAGTCGTCACCCGGAGTGCAGGCGGCTTCCATACCGAAGTCACAGGTGTGAACCTTCGCATAGGTCATGACCACGTTCCCCTTGCGATCGATTATCGACACCGAGTTTCTCGGCGCGCCGGACCACCGCTCGAGATAGGTGATTGCGATGGCCATGTCGAGCTCCTGCGCCAGGCGCTGGAAGTGCGTTACGAACCTGTCGTCCCTGCCGATTGCCCTTTGTTGCCACGCCTTCCGTTGGACCGCCTCTGCGGGACAGGGGCTATACCCGATGCTCCACATCTCGGGAAACAGAGCAACATCGGCGTTCATTGCAGCCGCGCGACGGCAGTGCTCCTCGCCCTTGATCAGATTCGCATCGATGTCGGCGCCATAGGCAGCCAGTTGTAGCAGCGCTACCCGAAAACTCATCGGCCAAGAATAATGGCTACCTGCTTTTGCACCAGTTTGCCGGCGGGCCGGCGCGACCATCCTCCGGTATGCCGCACCCGTCTGGCTGCCGGGCTCCCTATGCGACGCCTGTAGTCGGCGGCTTCATCAGGTCGCGCGCCGCCTGGCGCGCCGCTCCTGCCGCCGCTCCGACGAGCCCGATCCACAGCGCCTTCTTCAACAATGGCACATCGGCGTCAACCTGGGGAGGGTCTTCGCGCATCGCCAGCCGCCACAAGGTAGTCAGCGCACTGTTGGCAAGCTTGACTGCAAGCACACCAGCGAGTGTCGCCCCGATCGTTTGGGCCAACGTGGGCTTCTGTGGGATGGCCCCATCGGGCTGAGTCGTTTTTGTCTTCGCCATTGCCTTTCCTTCCTATTCGTTGGCGTCGGCCAGCTCTCGTTGCATGCCGACTATTTCGTCGAGCTCACGGCCCCCATCGGCGGGCCCAATGGCAATGATGCGGTCGCCTGCAGCGAATGCAAACGTCGGTTTGGGTCTATAGGTCCACCACCGCCCCCGCTGCACTGCGAGAACATACATACCCGTTTCAGTTTCCAACCTTAGCTCCCGGATCGATTTTCCGTCGGCCTGGGAAGCAACCGCCACGATGGTCTCGTGACCGAACTCGTCCGACTCGACCAAGGCCGCTGCGATCACAGGATGGAGCTCCTCCCCCTTTTCGACCAGCCGGGTCATCTCGCGCGCCGAGTCGAAGATCATCTCGGTTGCGTTGCCGAGCCGAATCAGCCCCCGCAGGTGATCGGTGTTGCGCGCCTCCTGTGCGGCTCGCAGTACCCAGGACTCGAGCTCGTCATGCAGCGCGTCCGAGCGAGCTTCGAGACTCGCCACCTCTGCGGCAAGGGCGCGATCGTTGAACAGCAGCGCCGAGTAGGCGAGGCCCACCGCCACCTCGGCCGAGTTCTTCATCTCGACGAGGAGATCGACAGCGCGGTCCAGATCCGACAGCGCTATCTCGGGCTGCGACGGGGGTTCCGGCAGTGAAGGAGCGCCCACCAGCTCACGCGCCAGGAGAACCCCATCCTCGGGACCGCGCACCAACAGAGCGTCCCCCTCGGCTATGATGTAGTCGGCGCGGGGATCGAGATCCCATTCACCCCCGCGGCGGATGGCTATCACCCAAATACCGATCTGTACGGGGAGAGACAGCTCTCGCAGCGTCTGCCGAACCGCCGGGGAGCCTTCGGCCACCTTGATTCGGGAAACGACCTCGTCCGCATACCGAAGGTCTTTTCTGAGATCGTCGACTATGCCGATCTTCGATGCAACAATGCGCGCGATGTCCTCTGCGGCGTCTGCGATCTTTTCGACCGCCGAGGCGATCTCGAGCACGCCGGCCATATGCTCGGCGTCTTCGGGGCTGCGCGCTGCGAGCATGGCGATCTTTCTCAGCTCGTGGAGTTGTTCGAACATGCGTTCTTCCAGCCGGCCGACCTCGCGGGCGAGATCGGTGTCGGCGAAGAAGACCGCCGCATAGGCGAGGTCGACCATCAGCTCGGACTCGTCTTTGATCTCAGACAGGAGCCCCTTGACGGTGTTGCGCCCATCTTTCACAGTTCCATCTCTCCCTCGCAAAGCTTCCTGCAGAGGCGAAGTCTCCTCTGGGATGCTCTCATCTCAGGCTACTCCGAAGACGACGAGGGCCAGAACTAGGCAGATGGCGCCCAACAGGTCCATGCCGCTCGTCACCAACGGAATGGTCTGATTGTCTGGATCGAGATGCAATCGGTAGGTTGCGGCGGCCGCGTAGTAGCCGATCACGGCAGCGACCACCGTAGCGAGAAGGCCCCCGAACATCACCAGACCCAAGAAGCGCAGCGCCCCCGGGTGGGCCTGGTTCAAGAGTTCGGCAAGGGCCAGGGTTGCGCTCGATATGAGGGCGTAGACGGTCACGCCCAGTACGAGCAGGATCGAGGCGTCCAAAAGGACGATGGCATCCGGACGGGCCCTGGCGGAGACGACTCCGAGGTGCAGCTTGGATCCGAGACGGGCTGCGAGGATTCCCCCCAGTGCTCCGGTGATCTCGAGGAAACCGGGGACCACGATGGTGATGGCCGGCCATTTATGGAGGATGTCATCGGCGCGCGGCTGCACCACGGCGCCCGCCAGCACGTCGAGGACTATGGCCACGCAGAGGACCGGAAAGCTCTCTCGGACGAGGCGCCGGGCGAAGGTGTTCCCGGTGGTGTAGCCATGCGCCAGGGACGCACAGCCTGCGGCGAGCGCCACGCCTCCCAGTATCGGTGTGACGAGCCCCCGTCCGGCAAGGTAGGTGGCGAGCAGCAGGCAGGGCAAGGTAACGACATCGCCGATAGCGGTGATGAGGGGAGCACCCACCGAGTCGAGATCCCATCCCCGGCGAAAGCTCTCCACCGATAGATAGACCGTCACGGCGAGGACGATCGCAGAGGAGAGCACGCCCCCGACCAATGCGATTACCACGAAGTCCCACAATGAGACCGTGCGGATTCCGAGCAGTCCGGCAATGGCGCGAGCCATTACCCCCATAACGGCGGAGGTCGCCAAGGTGAGCAGCGCCGCCGCATAGACGTTTTGATAGAGGATCCCCTGCTTGTCTCGGCTCACCTCGAAGAGCCCGGTATGAACCGAGGTGCCGAGCCGTGCGGCCAAGGCACCGAAGATGTTCCCGCGCATCCCTATGGACACCGGTATGAGCACGAACAACCCTCTTATGGCCTCCATCCGCCCGCTCATCCCGGCCAGCGTCAGGCCTGCGATCAACGAGGTCGTGGCGGCGACCGATACGGCCACGAACCCCTGGCGGACCGTCCTCCGCTCCGACACGAAGTAATCGACCACTTGCCTGGCGGGGTCTGCGACCCGATGAACGGTTCGTTTGGCAGCCAATCCCGAAGATTGCTTTAGTCCCGCTTTCACCCGGCCGAAGAAAGAGAACGGCAGGGTTCGCCGGGCCCTTGGTTTTTTCCCATCGAGTGTCATCGGCCGGTGCAACTCCAAGCCGCAGGCCTTCGTTGAGACGAATAGTGGGTGGGCAACGCAAGGGCGCCACGCCACTGATCGGAGCGCGAAGGCGCAGGGAGGAACACCGGACCGTCAAGAGAGGAGGCTCCGGATGGGAAATCAGGCAGCGATTCGTGGATCGCGGACCCAGGCTCTTCCCCGGGCGTCGCAGAAGTTCCCCGAAGGTCGGGTATGCGAAAGCCCGGGGTGCGAGACGAGGCTGTCCACCTACAACCGGCGAGAGCGCTGTTGGGCTCACGCTGAAATGAAGATTCCCCGGTTGCGGGGTCGCAAGCCGTCCGCCGAGAACACCTAGATCTCCGGGCCTTCTTTCGGGCTTCATCGCGCGCCGGGTCAGGGGACCAGCGGATATCCTGAGCCGGTTCCAGATGACTGTCCTTTCCTTCTAAGGGGGCTGGGTTGCGCGCACGTTCAGGGACCATCCTCGTCCTCATCCTCGCCTCTCTCTGCAGTTTCGGCGCGCCGGCTGCGATCGCCACTGCCGGCCCGGGAGTGACCCTGGCACAGGACCCCACAGGCCAGGACGACGAAGCCGGAGGCCAGGAGGGCGGAAGCGGCAATGATAGTGCGGCCGAGTCGGGTGCTTCGGAGGAGGAGACCGAGGGCTCGGCCGAGACCACCGGCCCTCCCTGGACGCTGTTCATGGCCTATATCTCGATCTTTTTGCTGCTGTTGCTCGCGCTTGCAATCGCCCGCTGGTACTACCTCTTCGTCGTGACCCGGCGTAGAAGCGAGGTCTGAACCGGTGGAGCCGGCCATCGGCCGCGCCCCGGCCATCTACCGCCGGGCCACGGTGTGCTGGATGGGGCCGGGGTGAGGGGGAAGAAGCCCAACCTGATCGAGCCTCGCATCGCCGTCGCAGTGGCCCGTCGTCTGGCAGGCGAAGAGGGCTTGGGGGGATCTCTCGCGATGCAGGCCCTGATCTCCGACCTGCAGATTGCGGTCCCTCGCTCGGAAGACCTCGTCGCCGAGGCCAGCGGGATTCCGAGACCGGCTCCTGTGAAATGGGCGGTGGTCGACCGGGGAACCTGGGCCGAGGCCAATATCACCGGCATGAGCTCCCTGCTGGAGCCCCTCGCCGACAAGGTCGGGCGGCGGTTGCAGACCATGCCGGTCCAGGCACGCCTGGCTCAACGGGTGCTGGTGTCTGCTGAGATCGGGGCGCTGCTGGGCTATGTCTCACGTCGGGTCCTGGGACAGTACGACGTGCTGATGTCCGAGGAGGCGCAGGGCCCGGGTATCGGTCCCCGTCGGCGATCTCCCCGGCGGCTCGCTCCGGGGACCGTCTTGTATTTCCTGGGGACGAACATGATCGAGACGAGCCGGCGCTACAGCTTCGTTCCCGAGGATTTCTCCTTGTGGGTCGCCCTCCACGAGGTGACCCACCGTTATCAATTCGCAGGGGTGCCGTGGCTGCCCGAGCGTTTCTTCGGGCTTATTCGAGGCTACTTCGGCTCGCTCGATCTCGATGCAGGGAGCCTCTCGGAGCGCTTCAGAGGGGGAATCCGGCGATTCTCCGACAGGTCGCTCCCGCCCGAAGAGCGGAATCCCGTCTACCTGTTGGCCTCGCCCGAGCAGCGGGTGATGCTCGACGACATCCAGGCGCTCATGGCGGTCGTCGAGGGCCACGGCAACTACATCATGGACACGGTGGGGAGCAGAGTGATCCCGACGTTCCCCCGGATGCGGGATCTTTTCGAGCGTAGACGCGAGCGGACCAATCCTCTTCAGCGAATCGTCGGGCATCTCATCGGGCTCGAGATGAAGCTCAAGCAGTATGAGCTTGGTCAGCGGTTCTGCGTGGAGGTGGCGCGTCAGGGAGGCGACGAGGCTCTGGCCCGTTTATGGTTGGCGCCTGAGAGCTTCCCCCGGCTGGAGGAGCTACGGGAGCCCGAGCGATGGCTGCGACGCGTCGCTTAGGGGGGCCCGGCTATCCCCTCGTGGAACGGGTCAAGAGGAGCGTCGAGCGCCATCGCATGGTGAAGCGAGGGGACACCGTCCTCGTGGCGGTTTCGGGAGGGCCGGACTCGACCTGTCTGCTCGACGTCATGGCCCGGCTGGGTGACACCTTCGATCTCTCGCTCGCGGTGGGACATGTCGACCACGGCCTCGGGGCGGACTCGGCTGAGGTTGCGTCGCGCGTCGCCTCGGAGTCGGCTGAGGCCGGCTTCGAAGCCCACGTCGTTCGGGCACCCGACCTCGCCGGCCCCAATCTGCAGGAACGGGCCCGGAATTTCCGCCTGGGTTTCTTGTCGACGGTCGCGGAGCGGATAGGCGCCGCCCGAGTTGCGACCGGCCACACTCTCGACGACCGGGTCGAGACGACCCTGGCGAGGTTGATCCACGGGGCGGGCACCGACGGACTCGCGGGCCTCCGCCCGGCCGACGGCCCCAGGATCAGGCCGCTCATCGAGGTCCGGCGCGCCGAGACCCGCACCTACTGCGAGGAGTTGGGTCTCGCCTTCTACGACGACCCTGCGAACCACGAGCTGCGTTTCGAGCGCGTCGGGGTCAGAGAAGAGGTTCTCCGTGCGATCACAGAGCGCTGGGGCGTCGGCGCAATGGATGCCATCGCCCGCTCGTGCGAGCGCTTGTCCGAAGACTCGGACGCGCTCGGTGGAATCGCGGACCGCCTCTATCCCTCAATAGCCACCTCTGTGGAGTCCGGCGTGCAACTGGCGACGCCGGATCTGGTCAAGCTGCCCAGAGGGCTCAGGCGGCGGCTGCTGGAGCAGGCGGTGGGCCGGGTTCGGGATCGGTCGGGCGGAATCGAGGCCGTCCTCGACCGATTGGAGGACGACACGGTCGCCCCTGCATCGTTCGCCGTTGCCGAGGGCATGAAGGTGGGGGTGTCCTCCGATACCGTCGTGGTCGACAGGGGCCACGCGGCGGCGGCCGAGTCGGTCGACAGGCCATGACGGACAGGGCCCACCCGGACATCGAGAAGGTTCTCATCTCCGAAGACGAGATCAGGGCCAAGATCACCGAGCTCGCCGCGGCCATCACGGGTGACTACGGGGACGCCGGTGTCCTGCTGGTTGGAGTGCTCAAGGGCGCCTTCGTGTTCATGGCCGACCTGGCTCGTTCGTTGAGCATCCCGATCGACTTCGACTTCATGGCCGTATCGTCCTACGGCACCGCCACCAAGTCCTCGGGAGTGGTCCGGATATTGAAGGACCTCGACTACGAGGTCACCGGCCGCCATGTGCTCCTGGTCGAGGACATCATCGACTCCGGTCTCACGATCTCCTATCTGCTGCGTTACCTGAAGGCGCGCCGGCCGGCATCGCTCGAGATCTGCTCACTTCTGTGGAAGCAAGGTCAGCAAGCGGTGCCGTTCGACGTGAAGTACGCGGGCTTCGTCATCCCGTCGGTGTTCGTGGTGGGCTACGGCCTCGACTTCGCGGAGAGGTATCGCAATCTCCCTTACATAGGGGTGCTTAGACCAGAGGCATACGGGGGAGAGTCACCTCACTGAGCAACCACATCTGGCCCCCAATCGGGAGGGAGGGCCAATCTAGGTAGTCATAGGGGGCTGCTAGGGTGAAAACACGATGAACCGCATCTTCCGTTCCGCGATTTTCTACCTGGTGCTGATCATCGCGGTTGTGTGGGTCTTCAACATCTACCGCCAGAGCGCCCAGGGCCCCGAGCAGATCGATTCGGTCAATACGTGGGTGGGAATGGTCGAGGACAAAGACATCGACACCGCCAAGTTCTTGACCAAGGACGAAAAGGTGACCGGGGACCTGTCCGACGGGACCGGCCAGTACGAGGTCTTCCTTCCCCACGACACCGTCGATGACTTCGCCAACTTCGCCCGGAAGAACGGCGTGGACGTTTCCGCCGATCCACAGATGGGTTCGTTCCTCCTGTCCGTCTTGTTCCAGTTCCTGCCAATCCTGATCATCGTCGGGTTCTTCTTCTTCCTCATGCAGCAGATGCAGGGAGGCGGCAACCGGGTGATGTCGTTCGGCAAGTCGAAGGCGCGCCTCGTCACCAAGGATCAGCCGAAGATCACCTTCTCCGATGTCGCCGGCCTCGACGAGGCGGTCGAGGAGCTCGAGGAGATCAAGGAGTTCTTGCAGGCCCCGCAGAAGTTTCAGGCGATGGGCGCAAAGATCCCCAAGGGAGTGCTGCTGTTCGGCCCGCCGGGGACCGGCAAGACGCTGCTGGCGCGTGCGGTCGCAGGTGAGGCCGGGGTCCCGTTCTTTTCGATCTCGGGTTCTGACTTCGTCGAGATGTTCGTGGGTGTCGGCGCCAGCCGGGTGCGGGACCTCTTCGAGCAGGCCAAGTCGAACGCTCCGTCGATTGTGTTCATGGATGAGATCGACGCCGTCGGGCGCCACCGAGGGGCAGGTCTGGGGGGCGGCCACGACGAGCGTGAGCAGACACTCAACCAGCTACTGGTCGAGATGGACGGGTTCGACGTCAAAGGCGGGGTGATCCTGATTGCGGCGACGAACCGGCCGGACATTCTCGACCCTGCGCTCCTGAGGCCGGGTCGCTTCGACCGTCAGATCGTGGTCGACCGCCCAGATCTCAACGGACGGACCGGCATCCTCAAGGTGCACACCAGGGGAAAGCCGTTGGCCAAGGACATCGACGTCGAGGTCCTGGCGCGCCGCACGCCGGGCTTCACCGGTGCGGACCTGGCCAACGTCGTAAACGAGGCGGCGCTCCTGGCGGCGCGCTTTTCGCGAAGCGAGATCGGGATGGGGGAGCTCGAGGAGGCGATAGACCGTGTCCTTGCCGGCCCGGAGCGACGCAGCCGGGTCATCTCCGAAAAGGAGAGAAAGGTCATCGCCTATCACGAGGCGGGCCATGCCCTGGTTTCGCATGCGCTTCCAAACGCCGATCCCGTGCACAAGGTTTCGATCGTCTCCCGGGGCCGTGCGCTCGGCTATACCCTGAACCTCCCGACCGAAGACCGCTTCTTGGTCACACGCTCCGAGCTCATAGACCAGCTCGCGATGTTGCTCGGTGGACGGGTGGCGGAGGAGACCGTCTTCGACGAACCCACCACGGGCGCGCAGGATGACATTCAGCGGTGCACCCGCATCGCCCGTCAGATGGTGACCGAATTCGGCATGTCCGAGCTCGGACCGCTCGCACTCGGGCAGAACGAGTCCCAACCATTCCTGGGCCGTGACTTCGGGCATGTCCAGGACTATTCGGATGTCGTTGCCGCCAAGATCGACCGTGAGGTCAGCCGGCTGGTGGACGAAGCGCACGACGAAGCGCGCGACATCGTTACCAAGTACAGAGACAAGCTCGATGCAATGGTGGCCAGGCTGCTCGAGAAAGAGTCCCTGGAACGGTCCGAGGTATCCGAGATACTCGCCGAGGTTGCCAAGCAGTCCCCGGCTAACCCGATCGAACGCCGGCGGCTGCGCCGCAAGGCCCAGGCGGATGGGCAAACTGGTGAGACACAAGAGGAGCCTCAGCCCGGCGCCCGGCGCGCCCGGCGAACTCTTCCGGCCCCCAAGCCGAGTTGGGGCGAAGCCTAGCCCTTCCGGTTCCCCTTCCAGGCCGTTGCACTGTGTGCCCGGGTCTGCCGGTCCGCTCAGGCGGGCCCTTGCGAAGTCGGTCGACTACGGATAGATTGACGACTCTATGGGCGCTAAAGACATGGGTCCCAGCCCGGTCTCGCGTTCGGCTTCCGAGTCCCGGGATGGGATACCGCAAAGAGACCTAGATATCCATTTCCACAACACGTTCGGCAATTCCCGGACGGGCGTGGCCCTGGTGGACCTCGAGGGCGCGTTCATGGACGTGAACCATGCCCTTTGTGAGTTCGTCGGCTATTCCGAGCACGATTTACGGGCGACCACTTTTCAAGAGCTAACCCACCCCGACGACCTCGAAGCCGACCTCGCTCTTCGGCGCATGCTGGCCGAAGAGATCTCCAGCTATCAGACCGAGGGCCGCTTCATCCACGCCAACGGCTATCCGGTGTGGGGCTTGTGGTGCGTGTCGACCGTATGCGACGGCGGCAAGCCGGCGCGTTTCATCTGCCAGGTTCACGACATCAGCGAGTTGAAGCAAATGCAGGCGGAGTTGACCCACCAGACCCTGCACGATCCGCTTACGGGACTCCCCAACAGGAACCTCTTCATCGACAGGTTGTCGGTCGCATTGGCGCGGCTCGAGCGCAGCCCCAACGAGATTGCCGTTCTGTTCATGGATCTCGATCGCTTCAAGCGGGTGAACGACAGCATGGGCCACGCCGCCGGCGATCGGCTTCTGCGGGCGGTTGCAACGCGGCTCAAGGAATCTGTGCGCCCCGGGGACAGCGCCGCGCGCATCGGAGGGGACGAGTTCACCATTCTTTGTGAGGATGTCCCGGGGGGAGAGGGCGCCATCGCCATAGCGGGCCGGATCACCCAGGCCATGGCAAGACCGTTCTCACTGGACGAAGGCGAGGTCTTCAGTAACGCCAGCATCGGGGTAGCGGTTGCCGGACAGGGAGATGCGACCGATCCCGAGGGGCTCATCCGGGACGCCGACGCCGCAATGTACGACGCGAAGGAGAAAGGTAAAGGCCGTTACGAGCTGTTCAGCCCGGTATTGCACGAGCGGTCCTCCAATCGCCTGGACAACGACAACGCCCTGCATCGAGCGCTCGAGAGAGGAGAGCTGCGCCTCTTCTACCAGCCTGAGATCCGTCTCGAGACCGGCAAGGTCGTCGCGGCAGAGGCCCTTTTGCGCTGGGCCCATCCGGAGAAGGGGTTATTGGAGCCCGACGACTTCATCCCGACGGCGGAGGAGACCGGCTTGATCCTCCCAATCGGGGACTGGGTATTGGGCGAGGCCTGCCGTCAGGCGGCCCGGTGGACCGAGTCGACCGGCGGAGAGATGGTCGTGTCGGTCAACATCTCGGCACATCAGCTGTCGCACTCCGATCTCGTTTACACGATCAGGGATGCGATCACCGCCTCCAGCATCGAGCCCTCCCACCTCTTCCTCGAGATAACCGAGAGCGCCATGATGGAGGACGCCGACGGTGCGTTGGACGCCCTGGCCACCCTGCATTCTCTCGGTGTTGGGTTGAGCGTCGATGATTTCGGAACGGGCTACTCGTCGTTCAACTACATCAAGACGCTGGATGTCGACGCATTGAAGATTCACAGGGACTTCGTGGCCGGGATAACACAGGACCCAGGGGATCTCGCCATCGTGCGGGCGATCGTCACCCTGGCCAAGTCGTTGGGATTGCGCGTGGTGGCGGAGGGAGTGGAGACCGCCGAGCAAGTGTCGGCGATACGAGCGCTCGGGTGTGACTTGGCCCAGGGCCACTACTTCGCTCCGCCGCAACCGGCCGACCAACTCTCAGAACTGCTCGAGCGTCATCCTCACTGGTAGGCCGGCCGCCGGACGAGGGCAATGAATCTCCGGTGTGGTCGGTTCGTCCTGGATCTTCAGCGCGTGGCTGTGATGGGCGTGCTGAACGTCACACCGGACTCGTTCTCCGACGCGGGCAGCTACTTCGACCACGCGCTGGCACTCGATCGCGCCCACCAGATGATTGCCGAGGGCGCAGCGATCATCGACGTGGGTGGTGAGTCCACTCGCCCCGGTGCTGCGCGGGTGCCGGCGAGTGAAGAGGCCCGGCGGGTGCTTCCGGTGATCGAGGCGCTGGCGCCTGAGCTCGATGTGCCCATCTCGGTCGATACCCGCAAGTCAGAGGTCGCCAGAAGCGCAGTCGAGGCGGGTGCTTCGATGATCAATGACACCGGCGGGGAGGACGCAACCGAGGATCTGACCGACACGG